>CANRCL010000006.1 GCA_947629115.1 uncultured Bacilli bacterium
CCGTACTAGTCATGCCGCCGTTGTGGCAAGAGGTATGGGTACTTGTTGTGTTGCTGGTTGTGGAGCCATCAAGATAAATGAAGAAGAAAAACATTTTGAATTAGGTGGTATAACATTTAAGGAAGGCGATTATATTTCTTTAGATGGTAATACTGGTAAAATATATGAAGGTGATGTTTTAACTAAAGATGCTACCGTAGCAGGTAATTTTGGACGTATTATGGCTTGGGCAGATAAATATCGCCGCTTAGGTGTAAGAACGAATGCCGATAATCCACGAGATACTAAAAAAGCCATTGAACTAGGAGCCGAAGGTATTGGTCTATGTAGGACAGAGCATATGTTCTTTGAAAGTGATCGTATTCCTAAAATTCGTAAAATGATTTTGGCTGATACTGTTGTAAAAAGAGAAGAAGCCTTGAATGAACTTATTCCATTCCAAAAAGGTGATTTTAAAGCTATGTATAAAGAATTAAAAGGACTACCTATGACAGTACGTTATTTAGACCCACCATTACATGAATTTTTACCAAATACTGAAGAAGAAATTGCCGAACTTGCTAAAGATATGAAAGTTTCTGTTGAAGATATTAAAAATAAATGTAATGAATTACACGAATTTAATCCAATGATGGGTCATAGAGGTTGTCGTTTAGCAGTCACTTATCCTGAAATTGCCAGAATGCAAACAAGAGCCTTAATGGAAGCCGCTATTGAAGTAAAAGAAGAAGATGGCTATGATATTGTTCCTGAAATAATGATACCTTTAGTAGGAGAAGTTAAAGAATTAAAATTTGTTAAAGATATTATAGTAGAAACAGCTGAAGAAGTTAAAAAAGAAAAAAATAGTGATATTAAGTACCATATTGGAACAATGATTGAAATTCCAAGAGCAGCCATAACAGCCGATAAGATAGCCGAAGAAGCCGAATTTTTCTCTTTTGGTACTAATGATTTAACTCAAATGACATTTGGCTTTTCTAGAGATGATGCTGGTAAATTTTTAGATTCTTATTATCAAAATAAAATTTATGAAATTGACCCATTTGCTAAACTAGACCAAGTTGGTGTTGGAGAACTTGTAAAAATGGCCGTTCAAAAAGGTAAACAAACTCGTCCTGATATTAAGTTAGGTATTTGTGGTGAACATGGTGGCGAACCATCAAGTGTAGAATTTTGCCATCAAGTTGGTTTAAATTATGTTTCTTGTTCTCCGTTTAGAGTGCCAATAGCAAGGCTTGCTGCTGCTCAAGCAAGTATTAAAGAAAAAATGACAAAATATTAGAGTAGATTAATATAAATTTGATAACTATATTTATGAGCAACTAAATACAATAAATAAAAGGTATCTTGAATGAAAATGAAAAAATACGTGTTATAATTTTTTCATAAAAAAGGAGTCAAAATTATGCATACTTGGTCAGAAAATCCAAAGAATGATATGATGCAACATTTAGAATTATTGACATATGAAAAAAATTGTAAAAAATTATTAAATGGTGAAATAGATTCTAAAAGAGAAAAAATAAAAAAAGCAACTGCATTAGAACTAAAAAAAATCACATCTGAAATAGCCTTCTGCATTAAACAAGGAATAGAATTTTTTGAAAATGCGGATTCAGCAGACATTTCAATATCGCCTTTGTTAATTTATTATGGAATATTATCATTTTCTAAGGCTTTAATTATTGCAAATTCTTCAACTTTTATCTCATTAGATAATATTAGATACCACGGTTTAACATCAAAAATTATAAATAATACTCAAAAGAAAAATAAAAAGAATTGGAGATTACTAAACGAATGTGTTAATACAAATGATGGAGTATTTTTGGAATTATGCAAAGTTTTAGGAGTAAATATGAATAATAGATGCAAATTTGAATTAAAAGAAACATTAAAATGTATTCCTGAAATAAAAAATATTTTAGAAAAAACAAAAGTACTTGATTCAAAAGTTATATTCTGCTATGAAGAACTTAAAGAAAATAATGATAAAGTATCATTTCAAATTTACTCAGAAGAAGAAGAATTAGTAAAGAAAAATAGTAAAAAAATTGAAAAAAATTTTATAAAAAGTTATTCAACAAGTGGATCATTTCTTAAATACGAATCAAAAAATAAAATGTCGATAAAGCAATTTAATGGTCTATATCAATACGATTCAGTATTAGGTGGAAGATATTTTATATTTCCAACAAATTATACGTATAACGGAAAAAAAGATAATATATTATTAAATCAAATATTACTAGATTATATTAATTTATTTATACTAAGTGAACAAGTTAGATATCATCAAGATAATTGGAACAAAATATTAAATGGTGAAAACGAATCATTAATTAGTATTTTAAAAATTTATATAGAAATTGTAAAAAGAAGATTTCCTAATATGATATTAAATGAATTATTTAACGAAAGATTTAGTTACGGTTCACCAGCATATCTTAATTAATAAATTATAATTTAAGTCAATTTTTATTTGCAATGGAACGATAAAGTGTTCTAATTATACATTACGGGTAAATATCTTACAATCGGTTATACGCACAATAGAAAGTAAATAATAAAATTCTATTAATATAAATTAAAGTTAATATATTGAATATACTATTAATGTATACTATTTGACATTTTCATAAAAATATAGTATATTTATATTGCACTTATAAAAAGTGCGAAAATGTTTCTCGCTTCCGGGTGGCTAGCGAGTAATAAATGATCCCGGTCGACAATGTTTCTCGCTTCCGGGTGGCTAGCGAGTAATAAATGATCCCGGTTGAAAATGTATAGAATAACTTCATCATAAAGATGGAGTTTTCTTTATTTTTATGGTATATTATTTATGGAGTTGTTGACAATGGAAATAAAAACAGGTTATTTATATCACATCAAAGATGAATATTTTGATGTCGTTAATGATGAAAATTTAATGCAAAATCATGAAAGAGGAAAGAAAAGGCCAACTTACTTTACAATTAAAGATAAAAATATTTTATGGTTTATTCCTATTAGTTCTAAGGTTGATAAATATAAAAAAATAGTTGATAAAAAAACCAAAAAATATGGATTTTGTAATACAATATTAATCGAGAAAATTTTTGATGAGAATTCAGTTATTCTATTACAAAATGCTTTTCCAACTTTAGAAAAATACATAGACCATGTTCATACTGTGGATGGTAAACCGGCTAAAGTTTCACAGAAAGTAGAAAAAATTATACTTAAAAATTTTCAGAATTTAATGAAACTTAATAGTAGAGGAATTAAAGTTTTTTTCACTGATATTGATAAATTAAAAGATATAATGTTAGATGAAATAAGATAATATTTAAATAATTCAATTAATATTTTATGATGAATGGTATTTAAGAAACTTACGAAGCCTTAAGTCAATCTACCTAATTTTTTTAAAATTAGGTATTTTTATTAATTAATGATATAATACTTGCGAGGTGGTACTATGAGTATTTTAACAAGTGCAAGTAGTTCTTCAGTTAGAAGAGGATATGATTATTATAAAAATAATAATGTTCATAATGTAAATCAATTAAATGATTATGAGTTTGAAGGATATGTAGATGGTAGTTTAAATAAGCCCTACTATGTAAAAATAAATATAGAACACCCTAGAAAATCATATTGTGATTGTCCACATGCAAATGGAAATATTACATGTAAGCATATGACAGCTTTATATTTTGAATTATTTCCTGATGAAGTTGAAGATTACGAATCTTGGCTAAATAGTGATTATGAAGAAGATGAAGAATATTATAATTATGATAGTTATTACTATGGAGATGATGATTATTATAATTATAGAAATAATTTTAATTTTGAAAAGCCATTATTTTTTGATATAGTATTAGAAAAATATATAGATGACCTTAATGTTGAACAGTTACGAGAAATTTTACTTACTGAACTTAAGAATAATGAAGAAAGAACGTTTGAATTATATTTAAAAAAGAATTATAAAAAGTATTTAGAAAAAAATAATGAATCTTTTGTTTTTTTAGATAAATTAAATAAAAAAATTCAAGATTTAACTGGTTATTATAATTATGATTACAACGATTTTGACAAAGAAATATTAAGTGAAAGAGAAAAAAGAAAAATAGAAGAACTCTATAAAGACAAAAAACTTAGACCACAAATAGATAAAATATTATTTAATGAAAAATTAACAGTATATTCTGATTATAAATGGCTTGCTTGTTTTTATAAAAAGAATAAAAGTTGTAATGAAATTAAAGAATATTGTAAAATTTTAGAAAATTATTTAAATAGTTTAAAACATTATAGTATAAAAAATTCAGTACCAAAATCTAATATTTTAATAGCAATATATTTATTAAGTAATTTTACAACAGCAGAAATTGCTAGTTCATTATTAAAAAACGCTAAATATCTACAATATATAGATTATGTTATAGAAAATTATAATAATATTATGGAATTATATTCAGAGTTTATGAAATTAATAAATGCGAATTATTTAAAAAATAAAAATTATATTCCAGAAGTATTATATCGATTTGTTTGGGTTACAGAACATGAAAATAAAGAAATAAATTTAAGTTATTATCTTTATAATTATCTATGTTTAGGTGATATTGAATTTTTAGATATTTTATCTCACAATTTATCTTCACAAGAAATTATAAAATTAATAGAAAATAAAACTAAAGATGTATTTTTGCTTACTAATCTTTATAAATTTTTTAATAAAATAGATAAATTATGGAATTTATTAAAAGATAGTAATTATACAAATTTATTAATTGATAATATAGAGTTGTTAAAAAATAAATACAATAACGATTTATATAACCTTTTTGTTAATGAATTTTATATTATTCTTAAAGAAGATAAAAATAGAGAAGTATATCATAAGGCTTCAAAATATATTAAAGCAATTTCCAGATTAAATGGTGGAAATAATCTTGTAAATAATATAATATCGAATTTGAAACAGTCTGAATATCAAAAATGTTCAGCATTATTTGACGAAATAGATAAAGCAATAAAAAATACCGTTTAACAATAGACATAAAAATAATTATTGTTTAAATAATATATCTTTTAAGTACGTATAAAATTGTTTAAAAAATTAATTAAATAAGTTATATTTAAATTTTATTGCAAAGTGTGAAAATGTATAATAACTTCATCGCAAGATGGAGTTTTCTTTTGTTTTATGTTATACTTTTTATAAAGTTAATGATATCAAAATTAAAAGAGAGTATTTATATCATTAATGTTGAAATTTAAAGTACAAATATGAAAAGGAAATAAAAGATGACGTCTGAAGAAATATTAGATATATTTTATAATAAAATAGTTTTAGAATCTCAAAAGGGAAGAATAGATTGTTATTTTGCTATGAATATAGTTTTTGATGTGGTAATTGATAACTATAAAATAAGTGAATGTTCAGAATTACCTTATGAAAATTTATTAATACCAACCTTAAAAATAACCAATAAACCTTTATTTGATAGTCTATTAGTTGAATATGTCAAAAAAGCCAATGATTTTTATCCAGAGGCAAATTTTAATTTTTTAAATGATTTAAATGCATTAGATTATGAAAAAGATAGAAATATTAAAGAAGAATATCGAATAAAATACATAATAAGTACTTTATTTGCTAATGCTTCTTTTAATGATTTTGCTAATCCCATTAAATTTTTACAATCCAGAATAGCAATGTTTGATAATCCAATTATAAATACTAATGAAGAAATGTGTTTAGGTTATTTAAATAGTATTGGAGCCAAAATGACTTTCCAAGAAGAAATTAGTCCAATATATTCAGAAACTCCTTATCGAATTAAAAGTTATTTAGAATTTAGTGATGGTTATAAATTGGCTTTGCCAGAAATATATGTGGGAAAAAATAATGAGAAATATTTATTATATGGCATTCAAAAAACTACCAAAAATAATGAGAATGATGAAAAGCCTTATTTAAAACAAATTCGTAAAGGTCTTATTGCTAAATTAAAGGGTTCACCAGAACATTATTTTTTAGCAGTTATGTTATTTTTATCTTTAAGTAATAAAGAAGAAATAGAGGCCATTCCTTTTTTAGTAGAAAGATGGAATGCTAAAAGAATTGCTTTTTATAATAAAGCCAAAAGAGATGGCTTAATAGATATTGATAGTGAACAAGAAAAAATTCAATATAATATAACCAATATATTTTTACATTATTTTACGAAAATATCGGAAGTGAGTAATGGTTTAGAATTTTTATCTATTCCTTTTGAAGAAGATACAAATTTACGTGTTAGACTTAATGAAGATTTTAATAGTAGATGTAGTGTATTTAATGAACTACTTTCTTTAGTTAATGAATATAATTATCAAAATTTAAATAGCCAAAGTAGTAGAAAATAATTGTTTAATAAATAAATATATGCTAAAATGATTTTAACATCTTATAAAGAGTGATGGAGGGACTAGCCCGATGAAATCACACCAACCTATTTAGTTAGGTGGTAATGCTAGATTCTATAAGATAACTTTTTAACACTCAAGAAAAAGTTATCTTGGGTGTTTTTATTTGATGTTTAGAAAGGACGATAAAAACTTGAGTATTTAAAAACTATAAGTAAAAGGAAAGGTGAAGTGATATGAAACTTTATAGTAATGAAATTGTTTTTCGAGGTCATCCTGATAAAGTATGCGATCAAATTAGTGATGCTTTATTAGATGCTTATTTAAAAGATGATAAGAATAGTCGCTGTGGTATTGAAGTAATGGGAGGTAAAGGAAAAATCTTTATAACTGGGGAAGTGACTAGTAATAGTAATGTTGATGTTCCAAAAATTGTGTGCAGAGTTTTAAAAGATGTTGGTTATAGTGAAGACTATGAAATAATAAATAATTTAGGAACTCAAAGTAAAGATATTGCACTAGGAACTAATGATTTAGTCGGAGGAGCCGGCGATAATGGAATGATGTTTGGTTATGCCTGTCGTGATACTAAAGAAATGCTTCCTTTAGCCATGGTTATTTTACAAAAATTTAGTCGAGGATATGATTTATTAAGACAAAAAGATGCAAGATTTAAATCTGATGGTAAGGCTCAATTAACGGGACTTTATGAAAATAATAAACTAGTAAAAATTGAAACAATGACAATATGTTATCAAAATACGGAAAAAGAAAGAGAAGAAACGGATAAAATAATTACTCAAATGATAACTAAAATATGTGCTGATTATGAAATCCCTATTACCAAAATTTTAATAAATCCAACTGGTAAATTTTTAATTGGGGGTTTTGAGGCTGATGCTGGTTTAACCGGAAGAAAAATAGTTGTTGATAATTACCAATCTTTTGCACCCGTTGGAGGTGGTGCTTTTTCGGGAAAAGACCCTAGTAAAGTAGACCGAAGTGGGGCATATATGGCAAGATATTTGGCTAAAAAAATCTTAAAAGATAATCCGCAATATAATTGGTGTGAAATTCAAATTTCTTATGCGATTGGAGTAGCCAAGCCTTTAGCCATTTTTATTAAAACTGATTTAGGAGATGCTTTGGTTACAAAAGAATTATATGCTGAATGTACTCCAAAAAATATTATTAAAAAATTAGATTTAAAAAATATAAATTATGAAGAAACGGCTCGTTTTGGCCATTTTATTTCTTAAATAAAAATAAATGTATAAAAATAAAAGGAAATACACAAAATAACACGTATATATAAGTGAAAGGAGAGATTTTATGGAGAAAAAAATTCTGGCTTTTACTGAAGAATTCACAGATAATTTTAGTGACCTTTTTGTCGAAAGTTTTTTCCTTCGCTACTTTAATGAATTTGCAGAATCGCATTTAGTTAAAACCTTATATAAAACGGTTAATATGTGTAATGCTAAAATAAATGATAAAATAATTCAAAAGTTAGAAGATTTTGGTTACGATGAATTGGAAATAAATAATTATTTCAATTAAAAAAGGAATTAGATTTCAATCTTGATTCCTTTTTTCTTTAATATTAGTTTTCTTAAAAATTCAAAAGGTATAACGGTAAAGGCCATAACTACTACAAAAATTAATTCAAAAGGTGTCATACCAAAAGTTCTAAATAATTCGTGACCATTATAAATTAAAAATATTTGGACAATAATAATGAAAGAGAAGACTAGAATAAATACTTTATTACGCCAGATATTAGATAATATATTTAATCGTTCTGTTCGAGCATTAAAAGCATTAAATATTCCAATAAAAATAAATAGAGCAAAATAAGAAGTCATAAAATATTTTTCTTCACTACGTAATATTTCTTTAAAAATAGGTAATTTCAAAAATAAAATACAAAGTAAAGCCGAATATAAACCTGTTATAATAATTTGAGAATACATATAATGATTAATTATTGGTTCATCTACTTTTTTCGGTTGATGCTCCATATAGTATTTAAGTGGTGCTTCATAAGAAAAGGCTAAACCAGCAAAAGTATCCATTATCATATTAAGCCATAACATTTGAATAATCGTAATAGGAGTACTTACGCCAATATAAGAACCTACAATCGATAAAAATAAAGCAGTCATATTAACAGTTAATTGATAAACGACAAATCTTCTAATACTTTTAAAAATAGTTCTACCATATAATATGGCTTTACTTATAGATAAAATATTATTATCTAAAATAACAATATCACTGGCTTCTTTAGCCACTTCAGTTCCACTCCCCATAGCAAAACCAACATTAGCCTTTTTTAAAGCCGGAGCATCATTAACTCCATCCCCAGTCATTCCGACAATTAAATTCATACTTTCTAAAATACTTACTAAACGACTTTTATCTTGAGGTAAAGCCCTTGCAACTACTTTAAGATGATGAACATTTTTCTTAATTTCTTCATCATCTAAATTATTAAATTCTTGACTAGTTAAAACTAAATCTAAAGGATTATCAATTATTCCCGAATCTAAAGCAATATTTTTAGCCGTATCCGGAGCATCTCCAGTAATCATTATGACATTAATCCCGGCTTTTTTAATTAATTGAATTCCTTCTTTAGCCTCTTTTCTTAATTCATCTTTTAAAGTTAAAAAACCAGCATAAGTTAAATTATCTTCATCTTTACCATAAGCAAGAATAATAACTCGAAAACCTTTTTGGGTATACTTTTTAATTTCTCTTTGAATTAATTTACTATTAGTAATTATTTTTTCTTCCCCTTGGGAATTTAAATATTTATGACATTTTGGTAAGATTACTTCGCTAGCCCCTTTAATATATACATAATTATCTAAATAAATTGCACTATATTTATTAACACTATCAAAAGGTTTTCTTTTATTAATTAAATAGTTTTCATCTTGAACTTTTAAAAATTTAATTAATGCTTTATCAGTTGCATTTCCTCCGATTAATTTATTATCACTAATTACCGCTTCATTATTTAAAATAATTAATTTATACAAAATATCATAAATTTTAGTTTTTTTAATTTCTAATTCATTTTTATAATTTTTAAAATCTCCACTAACAAATTGAGTGACTTGTAATTCGCCTTTCGTTAAAGTTCCTGTTTTATCTGTTAAAAGATAATTTAAATTACCACTTGTTTCAATACCCGTAGGTTTTCTTACTAAAACATTATCTTTTAACATTCTTTTCATATTAGAAGATAAAACTAAAGTAATCATCATAGGTAGTCCTTCAGGAACAGCCACTATTATAATCGTTACCGATAAGGTTAAAGCATAAATTAAATGGTTTAAAATAATTTTAGGAGTAGTAAGAGTCATCATAATTAAATCCATATTAAAATCATTTTCAATGACAATTTTATTAAAAAGATAAGAAAGTGAAACAACAAAAGCCCCAATATAACCAATTTTACTAATTATTTTTGCTAAACCATATAATCTTTTCTTTAAGGGTGAAGTAGGGTCTTTAGCCTGAATTTCTAAGGATATTTTACCATATTCCGTATTATTACCTACTGATTTAACTAGCATTTTACCATTTCCGGCTGTTATAACTGAACCCCGATATAATTTACTATTAGTAATCTTTTTAATGTCTTTAGATTCTCCAGTTAAAGGGGATTCATTACAAGAAAGTGAACCACTTATTAAAATACCATCGGCTGGAACTGAATCACCTGTTGAAAGTGAAACAATGTCGCCAACAACAATTTCACTAATAATTACTTCTTTTAAAACGTTATTTCTAAATACTTTAACTTTAATTTTACTAACTTCATTTTGTAATCTTTTAAAAGCCGCTTCGCTTCCATATTCTGAAATAGTAGAAATAAAAGAAGCCAGCATTACAGCAATGGCAATTCCAATCGTTTCATACCAATCATATTTGGAAAAAATAAATAATAATTTAATACCTAAAGCAATTAAAAGAATCTTAATTATTGGGTCACCTAAAGATTCTAATAAAATTCTAAAAAATGTTTTTTTCTTTACTTTGGTGAGTTCATTTGACCCATAATTTCTACGACTAATTAATACTTCATCATCACTAAGACCATTATAATTTATCATAAGTCACCCACTTAAATATATGGGTTTATATAAAATAATAGAACGATGTAAGATAGGAATAGTATTAAAAACCACTTTACGTTAAATTTAATAAAAATAGTTAATATTTTTTGACATATCAATATATTAGTTTTAAACTAAAAGTAGAAAAAGGGTGTTGAAAAATGAATGAAAAATCTAAGCTTAGTTTAAAAAATAAGATTATAGTAGGAATAATAATTATTTTAATTTGTTTATTTTTAATCTTATGTGTTATTGAACTAATTGGTGTTTTAAAAAAAACAAATAAAGAAAATAATATAAATAATAATGTCGAAGTTCAAAATGCAAATAATCATTATGAATTTAATATTGGTGAATATAGTGAAGATATCAAACTTACAAAACTTAGTGAAAATGAATTAATAAATGATGGTTTTAAACTATTAAGTGATGAAGAAATTAAAAATTATGAAAATGAATTATATTATAAATCTAATCAATCTGATTATTTTAAGTCAATCGAAGAGTCCCAAACAATTTCTACTAATTATTATGTTTTAGGAATTTTAAATAAAAAAGCTTATATAGAAATAGATGGAATAAAGTATGATATCCCTTTTGATAATATAAAAAGATTATATTATTTAGCAAGTGATTGTGGAGGAGATATAAAAGTCTTTTTACAAACTTATGATGATATTTTTTATGACTCTATAGATGATTATTATTTTGATACTGAATATGAACGGGAGCTTGAAATAAAAGAATTTATTTATGGATTTCGAAGATTAAATATTAGTTATGCTAATGAATTATATGTTTGGATTTATGGTATTGATTGTGGATATAATTATAGTTTAGTTCAAGAAAAAAATGGTGAATTAATTTTTGGGAATATTAATAAAATTGGAAATGTACAAGGAGATAAAATTAATTTATACCATAAAATTTATTGTTTTGATGGACAATGCAAATATGTTTTAGTAGATAATAAATTATATATTAATTCTTTAAATAATGGTGTATATTATAGTATTTTGGATAAGAAAGTTAGTAAAATTTATTCTAAAGAAATATCTAAAGGATTTAAATATATTTTTGCGTTTATGTTTGATGATGGAACTGTTAGTATAGTAGAGAGTATGTTTCCATAAATTAAAAAAACTTTTTAATACTTTTTTGAGTTTATGTTTTTATTGATAATTAGATTAAAAATATGATGTAAATTGACATTTTAATTGACACCTACAAATTAATAGTTTACAATTGATTAGAAAATAGAAATGGGGTAATGGTTGTGAATAATATTGTTTTAAATGAACAAAAAATTACAAATATGATTTATGAAATTAGAGGAAAACAAGTAATGCTAGATAGTGATTTAGCCAAACTTTATAATGTGGAAACTAAAAGAATAAATGAAGCAGTAAAAAATAATCTCAAAAAGTTTCCTGAAAGATTTTCTTTTTACATTACATTAGAGGAATTAAATGAGTTGAGGTCGAAAATTTCGACCTCAAGTTTAAACTATCATGGTGGTAGAAGATATAAAGCAAGAGTATTTACTGAACAAGGAGTAGCAATGCTCGCTACTATTTTAAAAAGTGATACGGCTACTAAAGTAAGTCTTGCTATAATGGATGCTTTTGTTTTAATGCGTAAATATATATCTAATAATTTAATTGAACAAAAATATATCAATAATCAAGTATTAAAAAATACTGAAGATATTAAAATACTTCAAGAGTCATTTCAACAATTTGAAGAGAAGAAAATAACTAATGAAATTTATTTTAATGGACAAATTTATGATGCTTATTCTAAATTATTAGATATTATGAAAGAGGCTAAAAAAGAATTAATTATAATAGATAATTATGCTGATAAAAGTATTTTAGATATGATAAGAAATTTAAGTGTAAATGTAATCATTATATGTAAAAGTAAAGGTTTATTAAAAGAAATAGACATTAAAAAATATCAAGAACAATATCATAATTTAAAAGTAATTTTTAATGATACTTTTCATGACCGTTATTTAATTCTTGTTAAAAGTATTGTTTATCATTGTGGGGCATCTCTAAACTATGCTGGTAGTAAAACATTTTCGATAAATAAATTAGGCGATGAATATTTAATAAATGCCTTAATCCAAAACATTAAAGTATAAAAAAAGCAAAATTAATTGCTTTCTTCAATAAAATTTTTAGATTTATGGGGTTCATCAAATAAAAGATTAGGGTAGTTTTGTTGTCTTAAGGCTTCATAAACGACAATAGCCACTGTATTAGATAAATTTAAGGCTCTAACATCACTAGTCATTGGTATTCTTAAGCATCTATCAAGATAAGGCTTTAATATTTTCGGAGGAATACCTGTTGATTCTTTACCAAAAAAGAAATAGATATTTTTAGAAGTATCACTATAATCAAAAGAAGTATGAGGTTTATGACCATATCTTGTTAAAAAATAGTATTCACCTTTATTTTTTTCAAAAAACTCTTCTATATTTTCATAAAGAGTATATTCACATTTATCGATATAATTAACACCACTTCTTCTAACATATTTATCTTCTAAACTAAAACCTAAGGGTTTAATTAAATGTAAATGGGTATGGGTTGCAATACAAGTTCGCATAATATTTCCTGTATTAGTAGGTATTTCTGGTTCAAATAAAACAACATTAATCATTTTAATATTCCACCTCTTTAACAAAAATAATTATATAAAATATAGAATTAATTGTCAAAAAAAGAGATTTAGTTTATAATGATAATGGTGATAGTAATGGCAAAAAGAAAAAAATCAAAAGAATCTAATGCCCCAGGAATGAGTATTGAACTAACTGGTTTAACTTTAATTTTAATTGGAATAATTGGCTTTGGTTTTGGCTATATTGGAACAATAATTAAAGAATTTGGAATGTTTTTATTAGGTTCTTGGTGGTTAATATTTGTCATTTATTTACTTTTAATCGGTTTATTTATGCTCTTTAAAAGAAAAATGCCTAAATTTTTTTCTTCTCGTTTAATTGGTTTTTATTTAATTTTAACAGTTGTTTTAGTGGCTAGTCATTTTACATTTTTAGATAAAACGGGTAGTCCAAGTGAAATTATGAAAATAACTTTTGACCAATATATGGAAAGAATTAATACCATTGATTCGGCTAGTTCAGTTTTAAATACGGGTAATACCACAATATCTATTGGGGGTGGCTTATTCGGGGCTTTAGGTATTAGTGCTTTATATTTTTTGTTTGCGAGAACTGGTACTATTGTTGTTTTAGTAGTAATTGGTTTAGTGGGAATAATTATGTTATTTGATTTAACGGCTTCAGATGTTCTTGATAAAATTAAAAGTTTCATTAAGAAAAATCGCGAATATAGTCGAGAAGATGATGATAACGATGATGAAGAAGAAAAAGAAAGTCTGGCCGATATAAGCGAAGAAGTAGAATTAGAACCAGCCTTATCTAAAACTGATAAGAAAATAATTATTTCTAGTTTAGATGAAGTTAAAAATTTAAAAGATGAAAAAGCAAATAAAGAAGAAGTTGTAGAAGTGACACCAAAAATAATTCCCGAAGTAGTTTCAAATGGTCCTTATAAATTACCACCAATTAGTATTTTAAATGAAGTAAAAAAACAAACTAAAAATACTAATGAAGCCTTTATCTTAAAAAATAAAGAAATATTAGAAAGAGTTTTAAAAGATTTTCAAATTAGTGGTAAAGTAGTAGATACCCATATAGGACCTGCGGTCACTCAATATGAATTAGTTGTTCCCGCCGGAACTAAAGTAAGTAGAATTTTATCAATTAATAAAGAAATTGCCTTGGCTTTAGCGGCTAAAGATGTAAGAATTCAAGCCCCAATTCCGGGAAAAAGCACCATAGGTATTGAAATTCCTAATGAAACTATAAGTGCTGTTCAATTTAGAGAAATACTAGAAGCCAATTTAAGTAATAAAAATAAATATGATATTATGATTACTTTAGGTAAAAATTTAATGGGTAAACCAATAGTTACCGATTTAGCCAAAACACCACACCTTTTAGTAGCCGGTTCTACTGGTAGTGGTAAATCTGTTTGTATTAATTCTATAATTTGTTCAATTTTAATGAATTATACTCCAAGTGAAGTTAAACTTATTATGGTCGACCCGAAAAAAGTTGAACTCACAAATTACAATGGAACACCACATTTGTATTGTCCGGTTGTAAATGACCCGAAAAAAGCCTCAATAATGCTTCAAAATGTTGTAAGAGAAATGGAAAAAAGATATGATGTTTTTGCTGATAAAGGGGTAAAGAAAATTAGTGAATATAATGAATATGTTGAAAAAGAAAATAAAAGACATCCGGAAAGTCCTTTACCTAAAATGCCTTTTTGGGTTGTAATAATCGATGAACTTGCTGATTTAATGTTAGTAGCCTCTAAAGAAGTAGAAGATTCTATAATGCGAATTACGCAAATGGCTAGAGCCGCTGGTATTCATTTAATTGTAGCCACCCAAAGGCCATCAACTGATGTTATAACCGGTGTAGTAAAGGCTAATATTCCATCGCGTATTTCTTTTGCGGTAGCCAGTGGTATAGATTCAAGAACTATTCTCGATATGACCGGAGCCGAAAAACTATTAGGTCGTGGAGATATGTTATATAAACCAATGAGTGAAAATATTCCCGAAAGAATTCAAGGTTGCTTTATTTCTGATGAAGAAATTGCTCGTTTAATTAAATATTGTTCTAACCAAATGAAAGCAAGTTATGTTGAAGATATGACTGTTAGTGCCTCAAGTAATTCATCTAGTGGTAGTGGTAATGGCGAAGATGGTTATGATGACCCGATGTATGATGAAGTTGTCGAATTTGCTATTCAAACTGGTAAAATAAGTGCTTCATTATTACAAAGAAGATTTAGATTTGGATTTAACCGGGCAGCCAGAATGGTTGATTTATTAGAATCAAGAGGAATTGTTGGACCACAAAATGGTTCCAAACCAAGAGAAGTTTTAGTTAAATTAGAAAGTGAAGAAAAGGAGTAAAATAATTTCTCTTTTTACTTGACATAAATTAGATATATTAATCTTAAAATGAGTTTACAAATTATTTTAGAATATGTTAAAATGATGATGAAAGGATATGATTTAAATGACTTCATCAAAAAGTAGCAGTTTAAGTAAATCTCAAGATAGTAAAAGTAGTATACGAAATAAAAGTGAAAAATATATAGACCCTAAAAATTATTTGTATGCTGGTTTAATTTTAGTGGGAGGCATTTTAATCGTTCTCTATATATTTGAATGGTATAATGTTAAAAGAGAAGAAAAATTAATGAATAGTTATTTAGTCACTTCGAATACCGTTGAAGAAACCAATTTAGAATCTTTATCACAAAGTATTCAAGAAGCACCATCTTCCTATTTTATTTATTTAAGTTATACTAATTCAGAAGAAGTATATAATTTAGAAAAAACTTTAAAAAGAGTAATTGATAAATATAAATTAAATGATATATTTTATTATGTTAATTTATCTAATTTGAAAGAAAATGATAAAGATTATTTAAATTATGTTAAACAAACTTTAAATTTACCTACTTTAGAAAAAATACCCGCTATTGTATATATTAATGAGGGAAATATTTCAGAAAGTAATATTTTAACTGGTAAAGGAAAGAATATTTTACAAGCCAGTGAATTGGAAAATTTATTAGAAAAAAATGAATTTGATATTGTAAAATAGGCATAAGCACTTTAGACAAATAAATTATCTCATACATTAAGGTAGGAGGTAATTTTTTTATGTTATTTGACAATAATGATGTGGACTTAGATTTTGCTTTATTAAATTTAGCCGGCTTAAATACCCCAAATAATATGAATAGTAGTAAATTTGATATGAGTAGTATGTTTAATAAAAATATTCTACCAGCCAAAGAAGGATTTTTAAGAGGTAATATGTTTAAAGATGAATATAAACCTTATAAAAATTTAACTTATATTAATATTCGTCCCAAAAATGAAAGAGAAGCCAAATTATTTAATGTTATGCAATATTCTTTTGCCATTAATGATTTAAATTTATATTTAGATTTACATCCAGAAGATACTACTACTTTAAAATTATTTCAAGATATGGTTAAAGAAGAAAAAGAGGCTAAAAAAGAATATATGCAAAGTTATGGTCCTCTAACAGTTTCAAAAGTTAAAGGCGATAAGTTTGACTGGATTGATAATCCTTGGACTTGGGAAAATCTAGGAGGTAATATGTATGTTTAAGTATGTAAAACACACTAATTATCCAATTAATATTACTAAAAAAGATTTAAGGATGGCCAAATTTTTATTGACGCAATTTGGTGGCGCTAATGGTGAACTTGCTGCCGCTATGCGTTATTTTAGTCAAAAATTTACTATGCCAGATGATAAAGGTAAAGCCTTACTTAATGATATTTCAACTGAAGAACTTGGGCATTGTGAAATGATTTGTACAATGGTTTCCCAATTAACTAAAAATGCTACTTTAAAAGAATTAGAAGAGGCTGGTCTTGCTTCATATTATGCCGACCATAATAAAGGAATTTATCCAGTTGATGCATCAGGAGTACCATTTAGTGCTATGTATTTTGCGGTAACAGCCGACCCTATTGCGGATTTAATGGAAGATATGGCTGCGGAACAAAAAGCGAGAGCAGTATATGAAAATTTAATTGATTTAACCGATGATGAAGATGTTTTAGCACCCCTTTTATTCTTAAGACAAAGAGAAGTAGTTCATTTTAATCGTTTTAAAGAATTATATGAATATTATAAAAGTAAAGAATATTAATTGACACTTATAAAAAATTTATGTTAATATTTATTTGCCGGAGCCAATTGGCTTGTCAGGTCGACAATTAAATTTAAATAAAGATTTAATTGGGAAGGTCTTTTTAGACCTTTTTATTTGGGTAAATAAATTTTATATTTAATATAGTTTAATTTTTCTTCAATTATTTTTCTATTTAAATTATTTTGAATAGTAGTCTTTCTAATAGTACCAGCGATTAAATCAGCGGCTTGAACAGGATAACAATTTTTAGAATTTCTATAATATAAAGTAATTTTTAAATTACCATCAATAACTTTAGGAAAATAAATATTATTTTTAATATCATTAATTCCATATTTTAATTCTTCATATATACTTGTTTTTAAATCATAATAACCATTACTTTTATAATTCATTTCATCAATATTTAAAATAATTTCTAAATCATCTTTAGGATTAATAATTTTATCTTTAATAAGACCTTTTAAGGCTTCTTTTATTAACATTTTAATAGCATAATCAATATATCTTCCTTTGGCTTTTTTACTTTTAAGAATATTTTCATATATTTTAGAATTATCAATAGTACAAGAAATAAGAATATATTTTTTTAAATAATTTAAAAATCTTCTTAAATGTTTAGGCTTTAAATTATAATGTTTTAATTCAGGACATTTTAAATTACAATTATCTTTCATTTTACAATAAGAACATTTATGTTCATTAACAATTTTTTTATATTGAGTAATAAATTTATCTCTTTCTAAATTATTTAAAAAAATTATTCCTCCGTAGCAGGCAATTTCTTCACTTTTAGCAAATATTCCTGAATCATCGATAGCAATATATATTGTTTGTTTTTGCATTTTTTAAAGCCTTTCTATATTGCTACTTATTAACTATCTTTTTCATATTATCATAAATTAATAAATTAATCTATTTATTTTTAAAATTTTTTGGTATAATTTATACGGAAAGTAGGAAAATAATTATGAGATATAATAATACGAATAAATATCGACCAAAAATAGAGAAAGTTGAAGATACTGAAGAAGAAAAGAAACCCCAAGAAGTTAAACTTAAAAGTGAAATGTATAATCACGATAATGAACAATTAACTAAAAGAGAAATTGAAGAAAATAGTAATGCTATTATGTGGGGCTTTGTTCTTGGTTTTATTCTTTTCTTAATCCTATTTATTTTTATTATTGTATTTGTTAAATAAAAGGATTTGATTTTAATGTTTTTACTTACTTGTCTTAAAATTTTTGCTGCTCGTATTGTTGATGTGACATTAGGAACTTTAAGAACTGTTTTCTTTGTTAAAGGTAAAACAATTGAACCATTTATTATTGCTTTTTTTGAAGTATTAGTATGGTATATAGTAGCAAGAGAAGCCCTTAATACAAGAGGTAATCCTTGGTTAATCGCTATATTTTATGCGGGTGGGTATGCAACTGGTACTTATATTGGCTCTATTCTTTCTAATAAATTAATAAGAGGTTATGTATCTATTCAAATAGTTATAAATAATAACTCTAATGATTTAATAAATTATTTAAGAAAAAAAGGTTATGCTGTATCAGTTATTGAACTTAAAAATGATTATGATGGTAAAAATAAAGATATGTTATATGTTGAAGTAAATAATAAAAGAATTAAAGAGTTAACTAATATTGTTAAAAAATTTGATAAAAATGCTTTTATAGTTGTTAATGAAACTAAATTAGTACAAAATGGTTTGTTAAAGTAATCTAAGTATTACTTTTTTTGCTTTTTACTCTATGCCGAATTTTTTGCATTTGCAAAGAATTTCGGCGTAGAAAATATTGACATCATTTAAAATAAATTATCAAATTTTATTGAACCGGTTATTATGATAGGCAATTCACCCCAACCTACGATTAATTTTTCTTAAAAATATCTTGTATCTAAAGTAAAAATTTGTTATAATTAGTTTGCAATTTAAGTGGGACAAAAATCCTGCTTTTATTTATAGTTAGAGGTGAGTATGGAAAAATTAGAAGAGTTAAAAAATGAGTTAAGTAAAAAACTTGAAGCCAGTGAAGTAATTGTTGATGATATTTATATTGAAAAGAAAGGCAAGTATACATTTTTGACAGTTGTTTTAGACAAAGTAGGGGGTATTGATTTAGACGGAATTGTTGATGCTACCAATTTGATAAATCCCATAGTGGATGAATATGATATATGTGATAATGAATATATTTTAGATGTTATTAGTAAGGAAAGAGGTTAAAAAATATGGATAGTAAAGCATTTATAAAAGCAGTAGATAATATTGTTAAAGAAAAGAATATTAGTGCAGATGTAGTATTTGAAGCAATGACTTTAGCATTACAAACTGCCTATAAGAAAAATTTTGATTCAAAAACTAATGTCAGAGTAGATATAAATAGAGAAACTGGAGAAATTAAAGTATACTCATATTTAGTAGTTGTTCCCGAAATTGATGAGGGTAGCGAAACAACCGATGAAGAGGGCAACATTATTGAAGTACCACCTAAAATTAATTTAGATGCTCAAATTTTATTAGAAGATGCTCAAAAAATTGACCCTAATGCTAAAGTAGGAGATACAATTGAAAAAGAAGTGACTCCTAAAGATTTTGGAAGAGTTGCTGCGGGTACGGCTAAACAAGTTGTTACCCAAAAAATAAGAGAAGCCGAAAAAAATAGTATTATTGAAGAATTTGCCGATAAAGAATATGAATTAATGCTAGGTTTAGTAGCCATGGAAGACCAAAAAAATTATTATATTGATTTAGGTAGAACAAGAGGAATTTTACCAAAAAGTGAAGTAATTCCTGGCGAAGTAATTAAAATGGGTTCTAATATTAGAGTATACATTACTAAAGTAGAAAGTGGTACTAAAGGACCAGTTATTATGACTAGTCGTAAACATTATGGTTTTGTTAAAAGATTATTTGAATCTTTCATTCCAGAATTACAAGATGGTTCTATTGTCTTATATGGTGTAGCCAGAGATGCAGGTAATAGAAGTAAAGTAGCCGTTTATTCTACTAATGAAAGAATTGATGCTATTGGGGCTTGTATTGGTGAAAAAGGAAGTCGTATTGCGGGTATTTTAAAAGAATTAAATGGTAATATACCTAAAACTAATGATAAAGATAATGTCGGAGAAAGAATAGATTTAGTCTTATATGATGAAGACCCTAATGTATTTATTGCTAATGCTTTAAGTCCTGCGAAAAATGTTATTGTTAATATTACAGATGAAGTTAAAAAAGAGGCTTTAGCCATTGTTACTGATGATAATTTAAGTTTAGCCATTGGTAAAAAAGGAAGTAATATAAGACTTGCCAGTAAACTTACTAAATATAAATTAGAAATTAAAACTTTATCACAAATAAATGAGGAAGGTAATAAATAATTTAGGTGATTTAAATGAAACAGAGAAAAATTCCAATGCGTACATGTGTAGTAACAAAGGAAAAATGTGAGAAAAAAGACTTAATTAGAATTGTTCGAACTCCAGAGGGTAAAGTTGTTGTTGATTTAACAGGTAAACAAAATGGTCGTGGGGCTTATTTAAAAAAAGATGCTAGTGTGTTTGCAAAAGCCCAAAAAACTAAAATATTAGATAGAATTTTAGAAACAACAGTTGAAGATGAAATATTTACGGAATTAAATGAATTATTAAAATAGGAAAGGAGAAGATATAATGACAGTTAAAGAATATGCGGAAAGCATAAATTTGTCAGTAGCAGAAGTTTTAAAAAAATGTAAAGAATTAGGTATTAAAGCCGGTAATGCTAATGATGTATTAGTAGATGATGATGTAATTAGTTTAGATTATACTTTAAATTTAATTAGTACTGATGAAGAAATTACTTATGATGAAGATGAATTAGTTGAAAATGCTGCGATGGATATAATGGAAAGTAAAAATATTAGTGAATCTAATACATCTAAAAAGCAAAAATTAAAGAAAAAAGATAAAAGTAATGAAAATAAAGATAATTATAAAATTTTGAAAAAAGAGATGTATAAACATAAAGAAAAACTAATGAGTAATACTAATACTGATGAAGATATTGTAATTTATAAACAAGGTATGAGTGTTTCAGAACTTGCTAGTGAACTTAATGAAAGTGGTACTGACATTATTAAAAAATTAATGTCTTTAGGACTAATGTTAGGTTTAAATGACCCAATTGATTTTGAAACTGCCGAAATTGTCGTTTTAGATTATCATAAAACTTTAAAAAAAGAAGAAACTCAAGATTTGGCTAATTTTGAAGAATATGAAATTATTGATAAAGAAGAAGATTTAGTTAAAAGACCTCCAATTGTTACTATAATGGGTCACGTAGACCATGGAAAAACAACTCTTTTAGATTATATTCGTCATTCTCACGTTGTTGATGGTGAATTTGGAGGAATTACTCAACATATTGGGGCTTATCAAATTGAACATAATGGAAATAAAATAACCTTTATTGATACTCCAGGTCACGAAGCCTTCACGGAAATGCGAGCAAGAGGAGCCAGTGTAACCGATATCGTTATTATTATAGTTGCTGCCGATGATGGTGTTATGCCACAAACTAAAGAAGCGATAGACCATGCTAAAGTTGCTAATGTTCCAATTATTGTAGCGATTAATAAAATTGATAAACCTGATGCTAATCCAGAACGAATTTTAACTGAAATGGTTGAAAATGGTATTACTCCTGAAGAATGGGGTGGCGATGTGCCATTTATTAATATTTCTGCTAAAACCGGAGAGGGTATTGACTTACTTTTAGAAACTATTGAAACAATTGCAGAAGTAAATGGTTATAAGGCCAATCCTAATCGTTATGCTACTG
>CANRCL010000007.1 GCA_947629115.1 uncultured Bacilli bacterium
TATCAACTGCTGGAATAAGTGGAAGCACAACAGAAGAAGAAGCATATTTAAATTGTACCAGTGATTTAACAATAACAGCAAGTGTTAAGAAAAGTGGAGAAGAAGAGCCATTAGAAGAAGATATAATAACCGAGGGAGATGGAAGAGTATATTTAGGTAATCAAAGTGATAAAACTGGAAATAAAGCAAGCATAGACCCAAATGAAATAGATTTAGCAACCATAATAAGTGAAACAAAAAATAATGATGGTTATAAAACAACAGTAAACTATACCATAGTAGGAGATAGTAATATTAATTTAACAGCAGCAATAGAATTAAAGAATACCAAAGAAGACCAAACAGCATTAGCGGGAAAAGATATAGATATAAATATTACAAATGAAAATTTAGTATGTAGTGTAGGAGAAAAAGAAAATAAGGCTTATATGAAAAAATTAACTACATTGCATGAAGGTGTTGAATCAGATGAAGTTGAGGTTCCATTACTTGCTATGAGTTTTGGTAATACAATAACTGCATCATTTGTAAATTATATTCCAAGTGATTTAGAAGATTCTAAAATAGCAGAATATATTGATTTAACTGATACAGAATTATCACCAGAAGGGAGTGTTGTTGCTTGGATAGAGGATTCAAGACAACAAGGTGAATTTGAAGAAACATTATATAATTTATATATAGGTTCAGATTCAGAAATATATGCAAAAAGTTTAAAGTATGCTTTTTCTGACATGTCAAATTTAAAAGAAATTAATTTTGATAATTTAAATACAAGTGAAACAACAGATATGAGTTATATGTTTTATGGAACATCAAGTATCAGCACATTAGATTTAAGTAATTTTGATACCTCACAAGTGACAGATATGAGTGAAATGTTTAGAAATTCAAGTGCAAACATAACATTTCCAAAAGAATTTGGTTTATCCGCAACAGATATGAGTGAGATGTTTTATTACTATGAAGGAACTAGTTTAGATTTAAGTACCTTTGATACATCCAAAGTGACAGATATGAGTGAAATGTTTAGAAATTCAAGTGCAAACATAACATTTCCAAAAGAATTTGGTTTATCCGCAACAGATATGAGTTATATGTTTTATGGAACATCAAGTATCAGCACATTAGATTTAAGTAATTTTGATACATCATCCGCAACAGATATGCGCCGTATGTTTTCTGACTATAAAGGAACCACATTAGATTTAAGTAATTTTGATACCTCACAAGTGACAGATATGAGTGAAATGTTTAGCGAATGTACTAATTTAAGCAATTTAGATTTAAGCAGTTTTACTTTTAATAATGTTAAGGATGAAATATATGATGAATATGGATATACATATAGTGGATTTGCAAGTACATTCTATTCTGTTCCATCCGAATGTGTAGTCACAATAAAATCAAGTCAAAGAGAAATATTTGAAGATAAATTTCCTTTAAATGGTACTGATAGTAGAGCATTTACCCCAACCTATGTCGATTAATAAATTAAATTGGTAATAAACTTACCAATTTTTTACAATCGTTTTATAAAACAAATGTTTGATATTTTTTGAAAAATAATTTATAATATAAATGGTGAATAGATATGGACTTAAAAGAAAAATTAATTATATTGGCTGATAGTGCTAAATATGATGCTTCTTGCTCTTCAAGTGGTAGTACTAGAAATAGTAATAGTAAACTAGGTAATGTTGCTTATGCGGGAATTTGCCATTCTTTTGCTTCTGATGGAAGATGTATTTCTCTTTTAAAAATTCTTTTAACTAATAATTGTATTTTTGACTGTAAATATTGTATTAACAGAAGAACTAATAATGTTAAAAGAGCAATGTTTACTCCCGAAGAAATATGTCATATAACAATTAATTTTTATCGTCGTAATTATATAGAGGGTTTATTTTTAAGTTCGGGAATAATTAAAAGTCCAGATTATACAATGGAATTAATTATTAAAACCATTGAACTTTTGCGTTATAAATATCATTTTGGAGGTTATATTCACGCTAAAGCCATCCCGGGAGCGAGTGAATATTTATTAAAAAAATTAGGTAAATTAGTAGATAGATTAAGTGCTAATATTGAACTACCTACTGATAATGGTCTTAAAATGCTTGCTCCTAATAAAAATAGTCAAAATGTCACTAAAATAATGCAATATGTAAAAGATAATCGCAGTCGTAATTTTGTATCGGCTGGACAAAGTACTCAAATGATTATCGGCGCTACTAAAGAAACTGATTTAGATATTATGAACAAAAGTAGTAATATGTATCAAAAATATTCTTTAAAAAGAGTCTTTTATTCAGCATATATTCCCGTAAATCAAGATAAAATGCTCCCTAGTTTAAGTATTCCTCCTTTAAAAAGAGAAAATAGATTATATCAAGCCGACTGGTTATTAAGATATTATAATTTTAAAGTAAGTGATTTATTAGATTATAATAATCCTAATTTTAATATTTTAGTTGACCCTAAAGCCTCGTGGGCTTTAAGAAATATGCAAGAATTTCCCAAAGAAATAAATACTAGTAGTTATAATGATTTACTTAAAATACCGGGTATAGGTATTACTAGTGCTAAAAGGATTATTGCTAGTCGTAAACATTTTAAATTAACTTTTAAAGATTTAAAAAAGATGGGAGTAGTATTAAAAAGGGCGGGTTATTTTATTACTTGTAATGGTGAATTTTATTTAAATAGAGAATTACTAACTAAAAATTTTATTGAGGCTAATTTAGTATTAGAAGATAAAGTAAAAAATAACCCTTATAGAGAACAATTGAGGTTGTTCTAATGAATAATGTCTATTTATATAATAATAACTTTATAAGTTTATTAGAGTTAATTAAAGTTCTCTTACAAAATAAAATAAAGCCTTTTAATATTAAAAATAATCATTATGGGGGAAGTTTATTAGATAATTTAATTAAACTAGATTTAAAAGAAAATACTAATATTATTAAAGAATATATTCAAGTATTTAATCAGTATCATTTTAAATTAATTTATTATGTTTATTTATCAGAAGAAGAGAATAAAGAATTAATTATTTATTATTTTTTATTAAATTATTTTAAATATCATAATAATTTAACTAGAATGCGTAATTTAAAATGTGTTAGTGAAACCTTAAAAATAGCCAAAAAAGTAGGTAATGAATGTCATAAATTTAAAGGTTTCACTAGATTTAAAGAGTTAAATAATCAATTTTTATATGCCGAAATTAATCCCGATAATAATATATTATATTTATTATCTATTCATTTTAAAAAAAGACTTAAAAATGAATATTGGTTAATTAAAGATGTTAAAAGAAAGATAGTAAGTATTTATGATAAAAAAGATTTTTATATAATAGAAGATAAATATTTGCAAATAATAGATAATACTAGTAAAAATGAAGAAGAAATAACTATGTTATGGAAAAACTTTTATCAAACAATTGGTATTAAAGAAAGAAAAAATGACCGTTGTCGTATGAATTTTATGCCCAAGAAATATTGGCCATATTTATTAGAAGTGGAGGATGAATTATGAAAAAAATAGTCAGTGGTGAAGAATTAAGAGTAAAAATGGAAGAAGCCATTAATTTACTTTGTGATACAGTTAAAAGTACCATAGGTCCTAAAGGTAGTAATGTAATTATTGACCATTCAACCTTTAGTCCCTTTATAACTAATGATGGAGTCACTATTGCGGAAAATATTGAAAGTGAAGATGCGGTAATTAATACCATTTTAGAACTTGCCAAAGAAGCCAGTTTAAAAACTAATGATTTAGTTGGCGATGGAACGACAACAACATTAGTAATATTACAAAGTTTATTTAATGAGGGACTTAATTTAATTCGTAAAGGAATAAATCCCGTTATGTTAAAAAAAGAATTAGATAATACTTTAAAAGAAATAGTTAATTTAATAGAAAGATATAGTCATATACCATCGAAAGAAGAAATGGCATATATTGCGTCAGTTTCTAGTAATGATGAAGAAATAGGCAAGATAATTAGTGAAGTATATTTAAATATTTTAGAAAAAAGTGCCATTACTATAAAAGAAAGTGATGAGGCTTTTACCAAAGTTAATTATTTAAAGGGTTATATTTTTGAAAGTTTAATACCATCTTTATATTTTTTAGAGGGTTTAAATACTAAAGAATATTTAAACCCTTACATATTACTTTTTAATAATAAATTAGATGATATAGAAATACTTGCTAATATATTAAATTATATAATTAAAAATAATAGTAGTTTAATAATAATGGCTCAAGATTATAGTGATGATTTAATTAATACCATTTTAAATCTTAATTTAGAAAATCATTTAAATATAATGCTTTTAAAAATACCAGAATATGGAATAAGACAAAATAGTATTTTAGAAGATATTGGAGCAATTAGTCAAAGTACAATTACTGATAGTTTAGAAATACTCCAAGTAAATTATTTAGGAAAAGTAGAAAAAGCCCATATAAATAATGAAAAAGTTTATTTAAGTTTTAAATTTAATGATTTAATAAAAGAGCGAATTATTAAATTAAATGAAGAAGTAAAAAATACAGAAACAGAACAAGAATTTATTAAAAAAAGACTAGCGATGTTTAATAATGGGGTAGCCGAAATTTTAGTTGGGGCTCAAACTACTACGGAAAGAAGAGAAAAAAAGATGCGTTTTGATGATGCTTTATGGGCAATTAGTAGTGCATCTAAGGGAGTAACATCTGGTGGTGGTTTAACTTTAGCCTATATAAGTAGTTTACTAAATAACAATGATAAAGGAACTAATTTACTAAAAAAAGCATTATTAAAACCAATGGAACAAATATTAATAAATGCGGGTCTTGATTATAATAAGATATTTATGAAACTAAAAGAGAGTAATTATAAATTACTTTATAATGTTAAAACAGATAATTATGAAAATATTACGAAAACTAAAGTATTAGATAGTAAAGAAGTTTTAATTAGTGCAGTATCTAATGCTGTATCGATAGCGGGAATGATTTTAACAACTACTAGTATAGTTATTAATGAATATCAAAATAATTTAAATAAAGTAAATGATTATAATGAATTATAGGTATTACTTCTTCATAAAAGAATATACTAAATAAGGTAAAATATTTAATTGACTAAAAGTATTAGTTATGTTAAACTATAGTAGTATTCTTGGTATGGAGTAGTACTCAAGAGGCTGAAGAGGCGCCCCTGCTAAGGGTGTAGGATGGGAAACTGTCGCGAGAGTTCAAATCTCTCCTGCTCCGCCATTAAGAATTTTAACCCCAATTATGGGGTTTTATTTTTTGGCTATTTTTGACATTTTTTCTAGTTATTTTAAAAGTAATAAGTTATAATTAATTTATGAGCGTAATAGAAGGAAAAATTAAAAGTACTATTTATTATAATGAATCGAATAGTTATCTAGTCGGTCTTTTTAAAGTGAGTAAAGTTTCGGATGAAGAATTAAAAGAATATTTAAAAAAATCTATTACAATTACGGGAACTTTTTTTGATTTAAAATTAGAAACTTTAATGCGTTTAGATGGCGAGTTTGTTTTTCATGAAAAATTTGGTCGGCAATTTAAAGTTAACAGTTATGAATTAGTAGAGCCTAAAGAAAATGATGATATAATTGACTTTTTAAGTAGTTCTTTTGTTAAAGGTTGTGGGAAAAAGACAGCCGAGAAAATTGTAGAATTATATGGTGAAAAAAGTTTAGAAATTATTAAAGAAGATAAATATGTTTTAGATAAAATACCGGGAATGAATGATAGTAAAAGAGAGAAGATATATAATTCAATTGTTAATTATTCGCAAAGTTCAGATACTATTTTACGTCTTAAAAATTTAGGCTTTTCTATTGAAGAAGCCGGTCGAATATATGGTAAATATAAAAGTAATATTAAAGATATATTAGATAATAATATTTATTTATTAAATGAAGTAGTAGATTTTAAAAGATTAGATAATATATTTTTAAATAATTTTACTGACCGTTATGATAAAAGAAGAGTAAAAGCATGTATTATAGAAAGTATGAAAGCCATTTCTAATTCTAGTGGAGATATATATTATATGGCTTCAGATGTTTATAGTGCGTTAGTTAAATTATTTAATATAGATATAAATTATGAAATATATTTAGAATATTTAGATGAATTAGAAAATGAATTATTTATTGTTAAAGATGGCGAAAGATATTATATAGAAGAGAATTATCAAAATGAATTAGATATTGCTGAATTATTAAAAAAGATTGAAGATAAAAAAATAATTACTTATGATTATGAAGAGAGTATTGCTAAATTAGAAAAAAAGTTAAATATAACGTATAATGATGGCCAAAAGAAAGCCATTATTACGGCATTAAATAGTAATGTGACAATTATTTCGGGAGGACCTGGAACAGGAAAAACTACAATTATAAATGCCATAGTTAGATTATATATTATGCAAAATAAATTAAATAATATTGATTTAATGGAACAAATTGCTCTTTTAGCCCCAACGGGTAGAGCCAGTAAAAAAATGAGTACTTCCACCGGATTACCTGCCTCTACAATTCATCGTTATTTAAAATGGAACAAAGATACTAATAGTTTTGGGGTAAATGAAAATAATAAAAATTATCAAAAATTAATAATTGTTGATGAAGTGAGTATGATTGATTCATCGCTTTTTGCATCTTTATTAAAAGGACTATATAGTTATGTAAAACTTGTCCTTGTTGGTGATGCCCATCAATTACCATCAGTAGGTCCAGGAATTGTTTTAAATGATTTAATATCTTCTGATTTATTTAATTATGTTCCCTTAAATATAATTTATCGTCAAAGTGAAAATTCTTATATACCTTATTTAGCAAGAGAAATAAAAAATAAAGATTTAAGTGAAGAATTTACTGAAAAAAGAGATGATTATAATTTTTTAATTACGGAAAGTAAAGATATTAAAGAAACTATTAAAAAAATTATTTTAGCAGGTATCAATAAAGGTTATGATGAGAATAATTTACAAGTATTGGCTCCAATGTATAAAGGAGAAAATGGAATAGATAGTTTAAATAATATGTTATGTGAATTATTTAATCCTGATAGAGGGATGCGAAAAATTACTTATGGGGAAGTAGTATATAAAGAGGGAGATAAAGTTTTACAACTGGTTAATGATGCTGATAATAATGTTTTTAATGGTGATATAGGATTTATTAAAAAAATAACTACTATTAATACACCTTATCGTAAAGAAGTTGTTCATATTGATTTTGATGGTAATTTAGTAATAGTTGAAAAAAAGAATTTAAAAAATATTCGTCATGCTTATGCCATTACTATTCATAAAAGTCAAGGTAGTGAATTTGACCATGTGTTAATGCCAATTACTTACCAATATGGGAGTATGTTATATAATAAACTATTGTATACGGGAGTAAGTCGGGCTAAAAAAAGTTTAATATTAATTGGAGATGCGAGAAGTTTTTATAAAGGAGTTTTAAATGATTATGCAACAAGTCGTAAAACAACTTTAGAAGAACGTTTAAAAGAATGTTTTATACATAAATAAATTAATGTAGGCCATAATACTACTAGAGGTGTTAAAATGAAAAAAATGGATGTAGTAGCCGGAATGATGTTAGCGGGATTAATTGGTTTAGGAACTTATACTTTAATGAATCGTAGTACGAAAAATAAAGCCGATAAATTAATTAATACAATGCTAGATAAAGCCAATAATATGACAAATAAAATGAGTAAATAAAAGGCATTTAAAAATGCTTTTTATTTTGCTAAAAATATAGTGTTTTTTAAAAAAATTGTAGTATAATTATAACAAGGAGTGATAAGTTATGAAAAAGATATTTGGAAATGATATTGATAAACAAGAATTAAATGAAGTAATTGGTTTAAGTAAAAAAATCTTAAAAATTCTTTATATAGTATTTATTGCCTGCTTAATTTTAGCCGCGATTATTGCTATTCAAAAATTAAATATTTTAACTATACTTTTAGATTTTCTTAAAGTAATTAGTCCATTCTTTATAGGTTTTGTTTTAGCCTGGATATTAAGGCCATTGGTTCTTAAAATAAATAAAAAAATAAATAATAATACTTTAAGTGCTTCATTAGTATTTGGAGGATTTGTTTTAGTTATATTTACAATTTTATATATTTTTATACCTACGGTTTATAATGAAGTTAATGAATTAGTTGGTTTGTTACCTAGTTTTGTAGAAAAGATAACTAATAGTATTAATGATATATTTACTAATTTTTCTGAAAATGGTTTAAATTTAAGTGATTTTCAAAATAAATTATTAGATAGTATTACAACAGGTAGTGCGGAAATTGCTAAAGATTTACCCAATATAATTATTTCCTTTATTATTTCTTTATTTAGTGGTATTGGTACAGTTGCGATGGGATTAATTATTGGTATTTATATGTTAATTGATTATGAAAATATTGCTAATCATTTTAAAAAGTTATTTCCTCATAAAATACAAGGTGATGTTCATGAATTAACTACTAAAATGAGTAATGCAGCCAGAAGATGTGTAAACGGTACTTTTGTAGTGGCTTTAATGGTGTTAGTTTGTGATTCCGTCGGTTTTGCATTAGTTGGTTTAAATGCTCCTTTATTATTTGGACTTCTTTGTGGAATTACTGACTTAATACCTTTTATTGGTCCTTATATTGGTGGGGCAGTGGCTGTTATTGTCGGCCTTACCCAAAGTACTTTAATTGGAATTGGGGCTTTAATAATTTGTGTAATTGTTCAAATAATTGAAAATTATATTTTGCAACCCGTAGTTATGAGTAAAGCAAGTAGTATTCATCCCGTAGCCATAATTATTGCTTTATTAGTATTTGGACATTTCTTTGGTATTCTAGGTATGATTTTGGCTACTCCAGTTCTAACTATTTTAAGAGTTATTTTCGAATTTGCGAAACAAAAATGGTTTGCCAAATAAAAAATCACGTTTAATTTCGTGATTTTTTTCTTTGAAAATATTTGGCGGTATCATCTTTTTCTTCGATTAATTCCTTTTCAATTATTATTTTTTTAAGATCTCTTAAAGTTCTAATTATTTCAGCAGAAATATAAGCCCGACTTACTCCATAGATATTGGCAATTTGTTGACCACTTTGCGGTTCTTTACCATCAAAACCAAAATATAATTTGATGTAATTTCTTTTTTTCTCAGGTAAACTATTAACGACTTCATTAATTAAACGATATACTTCTTTATTTTCATAATCCGCTACAAAATCACTATGTTCATCTTGCAAATAGTCGATTAATTCGTCATCACTTCCATCTTCAATACTATATTTAGGAGTATTTAAACTAATTGTAGGTACTGATTGACTATTTTTTTCTAAATACTCTAAAGTAGCATTTTCAATACACCTCATAGCAAAGGAAGCAAATAAAGTATTTCTATCTATTTCATATTTATCAATGGCATTTATTAAACCAAGCATGCCGGCTGAAACTAAATCATCTTCATCAAAATTAATCAAATAATTATTAAATTTTTTTCTAATACAATAGATAACTAATTTTATATTATGTGTTATTAATTTTTCTCTGGCTGTTTCATCACCATTTCGCATTTTTAAAAACAAATTTTTTTCTTGTTCTTTAGAAAGAGGGGTAGGTAAGTTATCGTAATTATATGCATTATCCATTTTATCCCTCCGTTTTTCTAAAAGGTATTGTAGCATTATTTAAAATATCTGTCTAGTGTAAAAAATATAATAAAAGTATTTAAAAAAATAAAAATATATGGTATATTTATAGAGTAATCGAGGAAAAAAGAGGTATTTAATTATAATTTAAAGAGAGTTAGTGGTTGGTGGAAACTAATAAGGTTAATTAAATATTGCTACTTTTGGAGATTAATCGGCTTTTGGTCGTTAACAAATTAAGAAAAATAAAGGATGGTACCGTCAATATGACTCCTTGGTGGTAATGTCCTTTTTATTTTTAGGAAAGGAAGAGAGTATGAAAATATTTTTAGTTGCAGGTAAAGCAGGAAGTGGCAAAACAGAAGTTGCCAAATTAATTAAGGAGTATTATATTTACAAATTAGAAAGTTGTGTAGTAACTGAGTATAGCAAATATTTGAAATGTTTTGCTCAAGAATTAAGTGATTGGGATGGAGAAGCCAGTACTAAACCAAGAAAATATTTACAAGAATTAGGAGATAAAATAAGAGAAGTAGATAGTAAATTCTTTATTAAAAATATGATTAATGATTTAAGAATTTATGAAACTTTAACCGATAATATTGTTATAAGTGGGGTAAGATATCCTGATGAAATTGATGATATAAAACTTAATTATGATAATGTATATGTTATTTATGTTGAAAATCAATTTGCTCAAAGTAAACTTTCAATTGAAGAACAATCACATATAACTGAAACGGCTTTAGAGGGTTATGAAGATTTTGATTATATTTTACCAAATGATACAAAAGATTCTTTAAAAGATAAAGTATTTAAATTTTTAGAGGGAATTGATTAGAATGATTAATCATAATGAACTAAGAAGCAAATATTTAAATTTTTTTGCTAGTAAAAATCATAAAATTATTCCCTCATCATCCATAGTTCCTGAAAATGACCCAACTGTTTTATTTACAACTGCGGGAATGCATCCATTAGTTCCTTATCTTTTAGGAGAAAAACATCCCGCCGGTAAAAGACTTACCGACCATCAAAAATGTATTAGAACCAGTGATATTGAATCAGTTGGGGATGCTTCTCACTTAACTTTCTTTGAAATGTTAGGTAATTGGTCTTTAGGAGATTATTTTAAAAAAGAAGCCATTAGTTATAGTTATGAATTTTTAACTAGTAAGGAATATTTAAATATTCCTAAAGATAAATTATATTTTACAGTTTTTGCTGGAGATGATGAAGCGCCAAGAGATAATGAATCTTATGAAATATGGCGTAGTTTAGGAGTAGAAGATAGTCATATTTTCTTTCTACCTAAAGAAAATAACTTTTGGATATTAGGTAGTGGTATTGGACCTTGTGGACCAGATACGGAAATGTTTTATGATACTGGTAAAGAAAAGTGTTCCCCAGAGTGTAATCCTGCTTGTGATTGTGGCAAATATTTAGAAATTTGGAATGATGTCTTTATGGAATATTATAAAAGTGAAGATGGTACATTATCTAAATTAAAACAACAAAATGTTGATACAGGTATGGGTCTTGAAAGAACAATTACAGTTTTAAATCATTTAGATAGTGTTTATGATTCGGATTTATTTTCAGAAGTTAAGAATAAATTAGAAGAATTATCTAATTTAAAATATGAAGATAATTTAGAAAGTTTTCGTATAATTATGGACCATATTAGAACTGCAACTTTTATTTTAGGAGATGACCACGAGGTTAAACCTAGTAATATTGGGGCGGGATATGTTTTAAGAAGACTTATAAGAAGAGCCATAAGACATTTAAAGAAAATTAATATTAATGATTATGTTTTAGATGTTCTTGCTAGTATTTATATCGATGAATATAAAGATATTTATGAAGAATTGCCTAGAAATAAAGAAGCAATATTAAATGAATTATTTAAAGAATATAAGAAGTTTAATAATACATTAAAAGATGGTGAAAGATTATTTTATAAAACTATTAAACATTTAGAGGGTAATACTTTAAGTGGGAAAGATGCTTTTAAATTATTTGATACATTTGGTTATCCAATTGAAATGACTATGGAACTTGCGAAAGAAAATAATTTAACTGTTAATTTAGAAGAATTTAATGAATGCTTTAAAGAACATCAAGAAAAATCAAGAACAATTGATGCTGGTTCTTTTAAAGGTGGTCTAGCCGATACTTCAGAAAAATCTACGCAATATCATACTTTGGCCCATTTACTTTTAGCCACTTTACAAGAAATTTATGGTAAAGATATTATGCAAAAAGGTTGTAATATTACGCCAGAAAGAATTCGCTTTGATTTTAATTTAGACCATAAATTATCTGATGAAGAAAAGAAGAAAGTCGAAGATAGAGTTAATGAAATGATTAAGAGTAATACACCAGTCACTTTTGCTGAAATGTCTTATGAAGATGCTAAAAAAGAAGGTGCTCATGGTACTTTTGATAATAAGTATGGCTCTATAGTTAAAGTATATACTATTGGTAATCTATCTAAAGAAATATGTGGTGGACCGCATGTTAAGAATACCAGTGAACTAGGACACTTTAAAATTATTAAAGAAGAATCTTCAAGTGCGGGAGTTAGAAGAATTAAAGGAATATTGGAATAGCAATGGCTATTCTTTTTCTTATCTAAAAATATCCTATTTTATAATTGCGAATTAGAACATTATCGTTTATAATTATAATAGGGAAGTGAGTAGAATGAAGAAGAATGGTTTTGTATTTGTAGAAACTATTATAGCAATTGTTGTACTAACTAGTTCACTATTACTTTTGTATTCATCATTTACTAATGTATTATTAAATGAAAAAACAAGAGTATATTATGATGATGTTAATTACATATATCGTAGTTGGTATTTAAAAGAAGTATTTAATAATTTAAACTTTAATACGGTAATTAGAGAACTTACTAGTAATGATAATAAGTACTTTACAGTTATAGGTCGGGATTATCAAGGAATTTTTGATGGTTATGAACAAGAAAAAGATATGGTTTATAAAATGCTTGATGATATGGAAGTAAGACAAATGATTATCTTAAAAGAAAATAAATTAGATAATTTAAAAAAATGTACTAAAGAATGTTCTAATGATAAAAATTGTAAAGATTATGAAAATTGTAATAGTTTATATATGAATTTAAATGAAACGATGATTAGTTATTTAAAAACAGTTTCTATCGATGTTCCTTGTACTTATGTTTTTATGGCAGAATATAATACTTGTACTGATAGTAAAAATTGTCATCGTTATTATAGTTGGGTAAGTGTGTAATTATGAAAAAGAATGGATTTATATCAACAACTTTAATTTATACTTTCTTTATTATTTTCTTACTTTTAATGTTATTCTTACTTAATTCTTATTCACGTGTTAGATATTTATTAGGAGAAATTAAATATGATATTAAGAATAATTTTTCAGAAATTACAATGGCTGATATTAATTTAAATATATTTATTTGGAATAGTCGAAGTGGGGATTTTGAATTAACTAAAGATGTACCAGTCAGTGGTTATTTATTTGAACAAACATATAGTTATTGCCGGAATGGTGGTAAAGTTGATGGAGCTCAAGTAAGTTTTGAAAATGGTGATGTTGTAATTAGTTCTAAAGGTCGAGATTTTTGCTATGCTTACTTTAGTGAAGCAGCCAGAGATATTAATTTAAAAGTCTATACGAAAGAAGATGCTAAATCTCCAGAAGTATATGTTAATAAAATACCAGGAATAAATTATGAATTAGAAAGTACTAGTTGTGATAAAGATAATAAACATATTTCATTTAATGAAAGTACTCGTAAATTTACAATTACTTCAGATGGTAATGAAACTTGTAAGGCCGTATTTGTTAAAAAACCAACGGATATTTCATTAAATATTTATCGTGAATCAGCATCAGGTACTTATACTCATAATGGTATAAATTATATTTCCACTACAGAAATACCTGGTTCAAATTACACATTTAATAAAGAAGAATCTAAATGTAATAATGATGCATCAGTAGATTTTGTCAATAATAAATTTAGTGTTACTGCTGATGGCCCTGCAGAATGTGATGTATACTTTAATGGTAGTAGTGATAATGTAGAAATTATATATATGATGCAAACGAATGATGGTGTAGCAGGCTTTACAACTGGTTATAAATATAGCAGAACTTATGAAATACCTAATGGTTATCGTTATGTTGGTTATAAATGTGATAATTCTAAAGCCGAAGTAACATACAAAAACGGCGTATTTAGTGCTACTAGTGATACACAAACAACTTGTCGAGTTTATTTCGATAGAACTAATACTAATGTCCTAATGCGTTATCATTTACAAAAGAGTGATGGAACTTATGAAAGTGCTAATAGTGCTTCTAAATATGGTTATGTTTATAATGCTAGTTTAAGTAAATGTGAAAAAGGTTCAAAAATTACTGTCGATGGTAATAATTTGGCTAGTGCAACTGCATCTGGTGGTGATGTTTGTGATGTTTACTTTGATTCAGTAGCAGCCGATATTGATTTAACTGTTTATGTAATGAACCGTAGAACACAAGGTTGGGAAATTGGTAATGTACCTACTGTAGGTTATGAATTATATAATGCTGGTTGTACAAATAATGCTGTTGCTCAATATGAAAATGGTAAACTTACTATTACAGCTGAAAATCCAACAGTTTGTGAATTGTATTTTAGATAGAGGTTAATTATGAGATTGAATAAAAAAGGAATGTCATTAATGGAATTATTAGTTACTATTGTTTTAATAGGTATAGTATTAGCGTTTATATTTCAATTATTAGTAGATTTAAGAAATGAAAGAGATAATAATAATTTTGCTCATAATAACCAAGTAAATCGAATTGAAATTATGCATACGATTGGAGATGATTTAAATAAGTTTGTTCTTCAATCAATAGTAGATGCTTCAAGTGGTGGTAATTTAACAATTAATTTTAATTTTAGAGATGCTGATGCAACTAGAACTGCCACTTTACAAACTTATTCAAATACTAAAGATGGTAATAATGAATATTATGTTCAATATATATCATTTAATAGAGAAACTCATACTTGGAAGATGCAAGGTGCTGAGATTGACCCTTGTGGACTATTTGATTTCTATCGTGATAATAAATCTAGTAAATATTATTTTAAATTAAATATATTTGTTTATAATAAACCTTATCATGAAAGAAATAATGCCGAAGTTAATAATGCAGTAGATGATTTAGAAATAACGGGTGTTGGTTATACAAGTGAACTTAAAAATATAAGTAATGGTTTAACCAATTCCGCAATAGAAAACAAAAAGATAGGTAGTTGTACTAAATAAAACGTGAAGAAGACGACCTATAAAAAATTTTTTATAAGATATTTTGGTATCATTAATAATACTTAGAACTTGGGTATGAATAGAAAGACCCCCAAAAGAGATTAAAGCAAGCGCAATAATCTCTTTTATTATGCTTATAGATGAATAACTAGGTAAAATATTTAAGGCTTGGGTAATTTCAAATAAACCTTTGATAATTATTTGAAAAAGTGAAGAAAAATTAATTAGAGTGGTTAATAAATTAGTTATAATCATATAAAAAGTAATCGTGCCTAATATCATAAATAAAGTATTTAAACTTTTAGTAATGGCACTAGGTAGGATTAATAAAATATTTGCTGATGTATTATCTAAAGAAGGAGTTAAATAATTATTTTCTGGATATTTATTTCTCATTAATAAACCAATAATAATATTAGTTAAATAATGAATAATAATTATTTTAAAAGTAATATATTTATTAAAAGATAGACTTAATATATTATATAAAAATAGAGGATTAGAAAAATAAGTAAAACTAATTAATTTATTCGCATCATTTAAAGTAATAGTGTTATTATTTAACATTTCTTTAATTATAAATGCTGATGAGGGAGTACCACTAAAAAGAGATAAAATAAAGGCTTCAGAAGAATTACCAGAAGTTTTAAATAATTTATTAAAAAAGGGATTTATTATTTTATTTAGAGGTTCTAATAAATTAGTATTAATTATGATGTCATTTAAAATAAACATAATAAATAAAGATGGAAATACTTTAGTTAACCAAAGAGTAGTAGAATCTACTACTGACTTATTTAAAATAAAATTATATCTAAATAGTAAAAAAATAAAAAGAAATAGTAAAATTATTGTGAAAATTTTTTTAAGTTTATTCATAAAACAACCTCGAAGTGCTATAATAAATTAGGTGATAAATATATGTTTAATAAAATATATGAAAAGATTAAAAAGTTTATCAAAGAAAATTATAAATTTTTAATATTTTTAGGATGTTTAATTTTTTTATTTTATTATGAATTTCCTTTTATTATTTATAAAAGTGGAGGAATAATTAATTTACAAGATAGAATAGAAATAGATACTAAATATAAAGAAGATGGTTCATTATCAATGAGTTATGTGACTGCGATTAAAGGAACGGCTCCTTTTATTCTTCTTTCTTACATTCTTCCTGATTGGGATTTAATACCTCTTGATGAAATAACTAATGAAGATAGTTATGATGATGTTTTAGAAGTAGGTAAAGAATATTTAAATGAGGGAATAGATAATGCAATTATTGCAGCGTTTAATGCCTCAGATTATAATATTACAATTACGGATGAGATAAATAAAGTAATGTATTTAAGTGATAAGGCTAAAAGTGATATTGAAATAAATGATGAAATTTATAAAATAGATGAAGTAAATGTAAAAACATTAGATGATGTTAAAGAATATGTTAATACTTTAAAAGAAAAAGATATAGTTAAAGTTTATGTTCATCATGATAATAAAGATTATGAAAGAACGGCTGAAGTTTATAAAGAAGAAGATGGTTCTTTAAAAATAGGAGTAGCATTTAAAACTCTTTATAAATATGAAACAGAAATACCAGTTAAAATTAATATGAAAGCCAATGAATCTGGTAGTAGTGGTGGTTTAATGATGAGTTTGGCTATATATAATGCTTTAACTGAAGAAGATATTACCCATGGATTAAAAATAGTTGGTACAGGTTCAATTAATAGTGATGGAACTGTTGAAGAAATTGGCGGTGTAAAATATAAAGTTTTAGGGGCTGCCAAGAAAAAAGCTGATATCTTTTTGTGCCCTAAGGAAAATTATCAAGAAGCATTAGCCATTAAGAAAAAAAGAAAATTAGATATTGAAATAGTTGAAGTTGCTTCTTTAAATGATGCCATTAACTATCTAAATAATTTGGATTAAATAAAAAAGATTACTTATTCAGTAATCGCAAATTCTTGATAATAGGCTTTATTAAAATTATGTTCTTCAATATTGACATTACCTTTATCGGCTTCTCTTAAGGCTTCAGTAGATACTAAAAAATATTTATGATGAAGATAATCTGTTCCATCTTTACTAACTGGGTCATCCCAAGTTAAATCTAAATGAACCCATTTATTATCAAATATCAAAGCATTCCATACATGCCCATTAGATTTATAACTTATTTCTTCTTTAGTCGTGGCTATTTTATAATTAACATAACCTAATTTTGATAAAATAATCGCCATTAAATCAGCATAACCATTACAAGTAGCATAACCATCTTTAACTGGTCCAACTGCTGTTTGGGATTTATATTTACTATTACCAGTATCATTTCTTTCAATATCATATTTAGTATTATTAATAATATAATCATGAATTTGTTTTAAATTTTCATTTTCTTCTACATCATCTTTATATAAATCTTTAATTAATTTATCGACATAATTATTTATTAAATCAATTTCTTCTTGACTATATAAATATGATACTTTAATAGTTACTTCTCCAAATTCAGAAATAGAAGTATTAAGATACTCAAAACTATTATAAGGATGAACAAAGTTATTGATATGAGTTAAAGTTAATTCATCTTCCGATACATCTTTAACATCTTGAAAACATTCTGTATATTCACTAGGGCAATAAAAAGTAAATTCATCCCAACCTTGATTAATAACACTATAAATAATATTATATAAATCTTTTTTAGAGTAAGGGATATAATCTTTACTATTTTGAACAAAAGCAAAATCATAATTTTTAGTATATTCATTACCTTCATCAATAGTTAATATTTGATTACCAGAAACTATTTTAGCCAAAAAATTAGTAATAGAATCAATATTTAATAAAATGGCTAAAATTAATAAATAACAAATTAAAGGAATAATATATTTTCGCATAATAATCAACTCTAAATACATTTTATCAAAAAAAAATAAAGTAGTAAACTACTTCATATTTTTAATTTTTGCATTTAATCTTTTCTTTTCACGATCTACTGTATTATCTTTAATTAATCCTTTTTGTAAAGCCTTATCGATATTTTTTTGCAAATCTTTAAATACTTTATTTGCTTCTTCTTGATTACCAGCAGCAATTTCTTTTTCACAGGACTTAATTAGATTTTTTACTTTTGCTTTAAGTTCGTGATTTTCATCAGTTTTTTTAGCAATTACTTTAACTGCTTTTTTAGAACTTTTGATATTTGGCATAATGTCCCTCCTTAAAAATTCATATTAATTTTATCAAAAAATATGCTTTGTTGCAAGAGGAAGTGGTATTTTTATTAGTTGTTAGGAATTCAGCATAATTAGACATTTTATTTAAAGACAATTTATTATAATAAAAATGGTGATAAGATGGCAAAGTTTAAAAGTAAGAAAAGATATAATAATAAAATTATTTATTTAGCATTATTTTTAATAAGTGGGTCTTTGACAATCAAATATTTATATGATGAAGATTTAATTAATCAAGGTACAATAGTGGATTATTTAATAAATGATAATTTAGGAAGTTTTAAAAATAATATTAGTGATGTTGATTTTTTACTTAAATATGCTTTAAATATTAATTTAAATAAAGAAAAGACAGTATTTAATATAGAAGATGAACAAAATAAAGTGGAAGTAGAAGAAAATAAAGAAGAAGTTAAAGATAATAATGAAGAATTATTAAAAGAGCCTTTACTTTATATTTATAATTCTCATCAAACGGAACAATATCAAAATAATAATTTAGCCCCTTATAACATATCTACGACTGTTTTGCTCGCCAGTAAAATACTTAAAGAATATATTGAAGATGAGGGTATTGGGGTTATAGTAGAAGAGGGGAGTATGGAAGAAAAATTAAAAAGTTTGAATTTAAAATATAATAGCAGTTATAAAGTAGCCAGAATGTTTATGGAAAGTATTGTTTTAGAGCATCCTAGTTTAAATTATTTTATTGATTTACATAGAGATTCTAGTAAATATGCTACGACAACTGCTACGATTAATGGAGAAAAGTATGCTCGTATATTATTTGTTATTGGGGAAGAAAATAAAAATTATGAAGTAAATTATGAACTAGCCACTAAACTGCGAACTAAATTAGAAGAGTTTGATAAAACATTAGTAAGAGGTATATTAAAAAAGAGTGGTGCCGGAGTTAATGGGATTTATAATCAAGATTTTAATCCCAATGCTATATTAATCGAAGTAGGTGGGCAATATAATAGTATTAGCGAAGTAAATAATACTTTACAAGTTTTAGCCAAAGTAATAGGGCAATATATTAAGGAGGATTTAAATAGTGAAAAAGAAAAAAACTAATCCTTTTTTAAGAATATTAGGTTTATTATTTATTGTTTTTATGGCTTTATTTATTGCTAGTTCGAGTGGTTATTATGAAAGTAAAATTCGAGATAAAGTAGTTTTAACAGATAATAAAATTAAAGAATTTGAAACTTTAGTCCAAAATGGAGAAGAAATAGATATTAATGATTTTTTAAAAGATAATGAAGTAGATTATAGTAGTACTTTTTCTAATTTAGGAGATAAATTTACGAGTAGTTTAGAAAATGTTGTTGCTGGTGGGGCTAAATTTATTGGAGATATCTTAAAGTCGCTCTTTTAAATTTAAAAAATATATTGTATAATTGTTTTAGGGTAAGAAAGTGGTGGATAAAGTGAAAATTTTATGTATTGGTAGTTCCATTTTAGAAACAACTTGTGTAATTAATGAATTAGTTCAAGAAGGTCAAAAATATAAATTGGAAAATAAAGTAACAACTGGTGGCGGTCATGCCGGTAATATTGCTTATTTATTGAGTAAATGGGGCGTTGAAACGTATATTGCTAGTATGCTTGGAGCCGATGATGCTGCTGATGCAATTAAAAAAGAATATGAAAATATAGGAACTAAAACTGATTTTTTGGAAACTAGTTATGATAAACAAACGGGCGAATCTTTAGTTATTGTTAATGAAACCAATAAAAATAATACTGTATTTGAAATAGTTAGTAATAATACTTTAAAGAAATATTCTTTTAATATTGAACCAGATATTATTGTAGTAGATGGTAATGATTTAAATGCTTCCGTAGCAGCCTTAGATAAATTTCCTAAAGTTAAGACTTTTTTAGTGGCTAGTCAAAATACGGGAGAAGTTAATGAACTAGGAAAAATCGTTAAAAATATTATTTTTAATAAGAGAATTGCTGAGGCTATAACTAATCAAAAGATTGATTATAATGATAGCAATACATTAGTAAATGTTTATAATAAATTAAAACAAAAGTATCAAAATGCGGAAATAGTAGTTACTTTAGGTGAAAGAGGTAGTATTTATTCAATTAATGGCCAAATAAAAATAATGCCAACAGTTATTTCTAATATTGTTGATACGAATGGAGCGGGCGATACTTTTGCTGGAGCCTATATTTATGGAATGGCTCGGGAATTTGGATTAGAAAAATCTTTAGCCTATGCCACTATTGCGGCTTCATTAAGTACAACTAAACTTACTTCTAGGGAAGCAATTCCAACCTTAACTGAAGTATCTACTTATTATGATAGTAAATTTGGTAGTCAAAATAATCCAAATAATCCTGCTACTAGTACAGCAACACCAACTGCTGAAGTAAATAATGCTCCTAAAGTTGATGCAACTCCAACGGATAAAATAGTTGAACAAACAACTTTACAAACAAGTGAAAATCCTACTACTGGAGCAAATGTACCACCTATCAATGGAAATGTAAATAATAATGGTAACTAGTAAAACGCCAAGATTAGATTTACATGGTGAAGAAGTAGCGGTAGTTTATGCTTTAGTTAATGAATTTATTAATGATAATTTACAAATGGGTAATAAAGAAATAATAGTTATTCATGGGAAAAGTACCAATATTTTAACTAGAGAAGTTCATAAAATTTTAAAAGAAAATAAATTAGTTCAAGAATTTCACTTAAATAATTGGAATTTAGGAGAAACAATTATCAAGTTAAAGTAAAATATATAGACAATAATTATACTAATAAAATTCAAAAAATGCCAACATTTTGTTTAAAATTATACAAATAGTTGACATTTTTTTAAATATATGCTATACTTATCTCGTAATTAGGGGGTATGGCAAATGAAAGGATACGTTTTAGATTACATTAACGAAAATGAATTTAAAAAATTAGAAAGAGCCTTAAAAAAATATAATATGTTGGCTTTTAAAAAGTTAAACTTTGAATTTTATCCAGCATTAAGAAATGGAAATTTTCTTGGCGAAAAGGTTAGTTCTAATAAGAAAAATGGAACAGAAACTTATGAACTTAAATTACCAAGTGATAAAATGTTTACACAAATTCACGGGGAAGTTAAATTAATATATACTGTTTCTGAAAAAGAAAAAGTAGTTATGTTAGAAGAAATTACACCATCTAAAATCTTATTAGAAGGTCATATGTCTGAACTTACTACTTATAAAGGAATAATGATATCTAAAGCCAATGCATCAAAAGATATGTTTAAAATTGATTTACTTAATATGTTACAAGAAAATAAGCATTAATATGTGCTTATTTTTGGTGAATTCTCAAAGTAAAAGCAACTAGCCAATCCAGTAATTAAAAGACAAAAGTAAAAGCAACTAAAAAATTGGTTAAAAAGAATATCGATTTTTTTAATGATTTTTGGATATTCTCAAAGTAAATGCAATTTTCAATCAATCATTTTAAGGAAAGAAATGTTGGCTTTTTGGATATCATTGAGTCCAAATATTTTTTAGTATTATAGATGTTTTGTCATAAAATAATAATCCTCGCCGGATAGGCATTACTTTCTTTTACGGAAAAGAAAGTAATCAAAGAAGCCGGGAAAGGTTAAATAACAACCTCGCCGGTTAGGCATTCTTTCTT
>CANRCL010000008.1 GCA_947629115.1 uncultured Bacilli bacterium
TTCTTTTTCATTTGGATACATTCTAAATTTATAAGCCCGATTTATTAACATAATTCATTCCTCCTTTAGGTTATATCAAAATTATAGCATACATTTGTTTGCTGTTCAATACTTTTTATATTAATTTTTTTAACTTTCCTATTATATAAAAAAATCCAATTTACTTAAATAATAAATGGATAAAAATTGACTAGTCATATTTCCAATAGGTAAACCTTTATTTAGAGCATATTCTGGTAATTCATTTATTTCTTTTCTAAAATTATATTTTTTAATACTATAATAATTTTTAATTTCTCTAATTGTTTCATTAATATATTTATGATTTGTACTATCTAATATTTTATTTAAAAATTCATATTCTTCTTTATCTAATTTATCTTTTAATAATTGTCTTAAAACATTATGGTCGATACTATAAAAATATTTACTAATATCTAATTTTAAAATATAGAAATGTTTATATTTTTTATTTTTTTCTAAATACTTTTTCAGTAATTTTATTCCATAATCAGTTCCCATATTTCTTCTAGTGGCTATATTTCTACTATCTAGATATTTAGATAATTTTTGTTCTAAAACATATTTACAAAAGAAATGATTTATTACTTTATCTTTTATTGGTAATGACATTACTATCCGATATTTAGGTTCACTAATTAAAAAAATATTATATTTACCACCATCATAATTATCACTTTTTAAAGTATTAACTATATCATTGATATTTTGCATTTTATTTCTTTCAAACATAAAGACTTTTTGTTTATTTTTAACATTTTTACTTATTTCTTTTTCATAAATATCTAAAACGTTTTTTAAATTAACATATTCTTTCATTCTTAATCCATTTATAAATCATTCTATTAATAATACTTATCTCATTAGTTTTATTTAAACATTGTTTTTCACTAATATATTTCTTTTTATAGGCTCTTTCCATATAAAAATCTAACATATTTAATTTAACAATTATATTTTTTTGAATTCTTATTTTTTCTTTTATATCTTTTATTTCATTAGCAAGGTAAACTAATTCTAAAACATTTAAGGCATCTTTATAAATCATATCTTTATTTAAAAATTCTTTTTTAGGAAAATTAACTAACATTGTTTCTAAATCTAAAATAAACTTTTTAATATTTTTAACTATTAAAAATTTTTCAGTTTGATACTGCATTTTCAATTTTCTCCAACAAAGATATTAATTCTTCGACACTCATTTGTTGTACTATTTCAGCAATTTTTTGAAATCTTACTTCAATTTCTAATTTTTTTAAGCCATCCCTAAATATTTTTTTATACTTATTTAATTTTTTAAAATCTTTATTGGCCGTAATATTTTCTTTATCATATACTATGTATGATTACTTTATTATCTTCTAAAGTATTTAACACTTTACTTAAAGATGTTTCTGGAAATCCTACTCCGCCTTTAGAGTCAACAATTCGATAACCTAAAAGATGGTGCAATATAATTGCATCATTTGAAAAAGTATGATAAAACTTACCACTTTTGTGTAATTTTATAACTTCATTTTTCATAAATATAAATCCCTTTCTTATTCGACAAAATTTATATTTATTTTATAGAACTCGAACTTGATGGAGGTGCTAGGCATTTTCGTAAAAATAACCCTCTCCATCCCTAATTTGGAATATATTCCTAGATAATCTTTGTCCTCTATCTCCCTAAATATATAGCCATAACCATATAATCATTCAAGTAATAGTGGGCTGGACGGACCCGCAAACGTAATCGTCAGATTGTTGTTGTTCACGTTGCCGTTTGAATTCACATTCCGCGCATCATAATTCCCGTTCGAATTGTAACCATAACGCGATTTTTGTCTTCAAGATTACCTAACTATAATTTATATTAAATTAATTATAGCCAATTGTTAATTTCACCCAAAACCCATCGCCCGGGCGACTCCGCCCCCCAGGGCGATGTCATACCGGTGTCCCTAAAATATCGTGTAAGGTGTTTCTAATGTTCCCTCGCCAGATAATGCTACACCGGACGATAGATAGAAGACTGGACGCACCGCAAACGCAATCGCCAGACGGCGGTTGGCCACGTAGCCGTCGGAAATCACACTCCACGCATAATAACTCCCGCTCGAAATGTAACCATAACGCGAGATTAACCATTCATTAGAATTTGAAGTATCATTATGGCTTATATGTATCCACGCATTTTTAGCAGTTGTATAATTTCCGGGATTTCCATTTGGATATGCGTATATATAATCGTGAATGTATTGTAATCCGATATAAGCATTTACTTTTTTACTCCATGTATATGGTTGCTCTGTATAATTATTATCACTTTCATTCTTTACTCGGTGGGTTGTTGCTTCAGCACCAGTTTCTACATTATACATTTTATTACCATCATATAAGTCTGAAGATGTATACATTAAATCTATATCTCCATACATCCAATCTTTTTTTACGATATATGGTTTTAATTGTTCACTTAATGTACTATAAAATGATGTACTATCATATGTATGTGAACCATATTCACTTTCTGCATAATCATTTAATTGATGGAATAAATCACTATCTGGCCATTCGGTATCTGTAGTATCTACTGTATGCCATTTCATTCCATTCGTTAAGGCAGTTTTCTTTATAACCTTTAGTTCCCCTTCTTTTGTTATTCCTATTATACGATATAAATCTTTTCCATTTTCACTACATTCACTACCTAAACAAATGTAATTATTTACATCTCCAATTCCTTGATAACGATGCATACCTCCAACTAATGATTGACTTAAAAAGGCCGGTTTCTTTTCTACCAATTGGGCTGGTGTTAATGATAACGTTATTGTCTTATTTATAGTTGTTGATACATTTCCAGATTTATCTTGTACATAGACATATATTGTATTTTTTGAACCAGATGCTACTGTAAATGATTTTACTTTTCCTGTTTGACATGCAAAATTGCCACTTGTTCCATTTCTAAAACAATACTTATAAGGGTTTGTTTCTGTTACTGTTCCTATTGTTGCTGTTACATTTGTTGACCCAGTACTACTTAATGTGAAATTTGCTGCCGTTAATACCGGACTTGTCTTGTCTAATGTAATTGTTTTACTTATTCCTTCTGATATATTATTTGCATTATCTCTCACAAATGCATATATTGATTTTGGACCATCTCCACTTGGTAATGTATAATTGATATTTTCGGTTGTTGCTGTTTTCCAATCACATCCATCGGTTGTATCACTTGTCATTAAACAATATTCTTTTACTCCTATACTATCATTATATTCTAATTTTACATTTATACTTTCTGTCTTGGTAAATAAAGTATTTTGTGTTGTATCTGCTGCTGTTCCCGTTAATGTTATAGAACTAACAGTTGGATTATTTAAATCTAATATTACTTCATTACTTTCTTTTTCTAAAGATACATTACCAGCTTTATCTTTGACAAATAAATATAATTTTTTATTTCCTTCTCCTTCTGGTAATATTACATCTATTTCAGATAAAGAGTCTGTTATTTCTTTAAAGTCACAACCATCAGTTGTATTTGTTTCACTTACACAGTATGTTTCTATTTCTCCATATTCATCACTATATGTTATATCGGCTTTTAAATTTCTTTCACTAGTATATCCATTATTTGCTGTTTTTATATTAAAATTACTTACTGTCGGTATTGTTTTATCTAATATGATTGTATGTTCTTTTTTATCTGATACATTTCCTCCTGTATCTTTTAAGAAGACATTTAATTTCTTTTCTCCATTATTTGTATCTTTAAATGTATAACTTTCTGTTATTGGAGTTTTTCCTTCTACTTTTGTCCATACACATTCATCTGCTGTGTCATCCTCTGTTATACAATAACTATCTACATCGTTGTCTTCATATGTTATATATACTAAATTTGTTTCATCATTGGTATATTCTGAATTATTTTCTCTTATATAAAAGTCAAAATTATCTGGTGCTGCTATATTCACTTTTTCTACACTACATACTAAATTTTCATTTGTTATATTTATATCTAATTCTTTACCTGCTATTTTTGTTTGATCTTTTTCTGTATTACTTATTTTTATATCGGTTGTTAATGTTACTTTACTATTTCCTATTATTGTATATTCTATCTTTCTTTTATATCCTCCATCTACTTGTTCATCTATTACTGCTTTAAAATCTATTTCATTAGGATTTATTACTAAACTATTTCCATATGTTGTTATAGAACTTCCAAAATATATTCTGCCATCACTTTCTACTATTTCACTTGTCATATTTCCTATTGCGGTTATAGTTAAATCACTTGTACATTTATACATTATATCTTCTGTTTCACTACCTGTCACACCTACTGTAGAGATTTCAAAATTACTTTCATTTGTTCTAAATGATTCGTTTGTTTCATTGGTTGCCCAGTAATCAGTTCCTATTTTACCCGGTGCCATATCACTAGCTTTTAAATTGATATGCAAATTATCTATTCCTTGGTTTAAATATGCTTTTCCATATTTACTGACATCTTCTAAATTACCTTCAAAGTTAGATGTACTATTTCCACTTGCACTATTAAGTGAAAAATAAGCAAAGGCTGAACCTATTACTAATAACATAAGGGTTGCTACACCTATCATTGTTAAAACAATTGTCTTTTTCTTTTCCATATCTTTAGTCTCCTTTAAAATATTTTTTAATCAAAAGATGTATACTTACTCCTATAATGTTAGTATAAAATATTCCCCCCCCCGAAAATCAAGAAATTTTCGAAAATTTATAATTTACTTAACATAAATTGACAAAAAAGAGAGAAATTATCTTTCTCCCTCTTCTAACATAGTAGTTATAAATAAACCATAACCCGAGATAGGATTATCAACAATAACATGAGTGACAACTCCAATTATTTTATTATTTTGAACTATTGGTGAACCACTCATACCTTGAATAACTCCTCCCGTTTTATCTATTAAATTTTTATCTGTTATTTCAAAAGTTATATTTTTAGTATCACTAGTTTCATTAATTCTTTTAATATTAATTGTAAATTCTTCTACTTTTTCTCCCTCTAATACTGTATATATTTTTGCATTACCAATTTTAACTTCTTTACTTTGAGCAACATCTATTAAATTTAAATTAGGTATAGTATTATTATAAAGACCAAATATACCATGATTAGTATTTTTAATTATTGTTCCATAAACAGTATTATAAAAATATTTAGCATTCTTACTTCCCGCATAACCTACTTTAGATTTATCAATTGATTCAATATAATTTCTAAATATTTGTCCATCTTTAATTTCTACCATACTTTTACTATTATTTTCTACTATCTCATGCCCTAATGCTCCATATATATGAGTTTCTGGGTCAATATAAGTAAGAGTACCAATACCAGTTATACTATCTTTTACAAATAACCCAGTTTTATATACTCCATTTTCATTTATTAAATCTAATTTAGTATCATATTCTTTCTTACCTCTTTTATAAGTAATATTAACATAACCTAAATTAGTATATTTTTCTATTTCTTTAGTTAATTCTTGTAAAGTATTAACTTCAACATCATTAACTTTTTTAATATAATCTCCTACTTTTAATCTTGGATTACCTTTATTAAATTTACCATCAATTTGATAAAAACCCACTATTAAAACACCATCACAATCAATTTCTATTCCTAAAGTATTACCTCCTAAATAAATTTGATTAGAATAGGCTAAAACATTTAAAGGTAAAAATAAAATACTTAAAAATAAAAATATTTTTTTCATTTATACATCATCCCTATCAATATTATTTTGGCTAATTTTAAAATAAATAAAAAACCAATAATTGGCTTAATACCAAAAATTGGTTATAAAGTTTTAAAAAAATCTTTAACTCTGGCTAATATTTCTCTTACTTCTCGGTACATTGCTCCATAATAATGAACTTTTTGAGATGCTACTCCTATGGCTTGTATATCCATTCTAGAGGCAATATACAAGGCTCTATATAAATGATATTGTTGAGTAATAATAATTACTTTTTTATCTAAATATTTATCTTGATAATTTTTCATACTTATACTAGTAGAATAACCAACTTCATCAGTTAAAATAATATCTTCTGGTATATCATTATCTATTAAATACTCTTTCATAATAGATACTTCTTTATCAGTTTCATCCCCAGTTAATAAAATATACTTTATCTTATTTTCTTTATATAATTCTATTACTTTAAGAAGTCTATCTTTAAGCATTAAACTAGGTTTATTATTTTTAACTCCACATCCTAAAACCATTGCCATATCATAAGTATCTTTTATCTCATTTACTTCATATATATTTTTACTAGTTTGCATAATTACATATAAATTAATACCTAAAGGAATTAATAATACTAATAATAACAATATTATACTAATTTTAATAATATTCTTTTTTTTCATACCATCACATTTAAAGTATAACATAAAAATATTATTAATACATATTATTAAGGAGTATTTTAAATGATTATTAAAAATTTCTTATATGGTTTAATTATTGGTCTTGGTTTTATTATACCCGGAGTAAGTGGTGGCGTTTTAGCCACTATTTTAGGTATTTATGAAATAATTATTGAAAAAATATTAAATTTTAATCAAGATATTAAAAATAATCTTTTATATATTAGTCCCCTTATTTTAGGTATTATTTCTAGTATTATACTATTTAGTAAAGTTATTCTTTATCTAATAGATTATCATATCGAATATATTTCTTATGTATTTATTGGTTTAATACTAGGTTGTATTCCTTATTTAGCCCTTGAAATTAAAAATAAAACCCATAAAAATATTTCTTTAAAATCATTTATTATTGCTTTTTTATTTGGTTTAAGTTTATTTATATTAGGAGAAAAAATACCTAGTACTTTAAATACCCCTAGTAATTTTAAAATGTTTGTAGCCGGTTTTATTTATGCTTTTGGTAAAATAGTTCCTGGTGTAAGTGGGGCTTCTTTATTAATGTTTATTGGGGTTTATGAATATTTTTTAAAAATAATTGCTAATCCTTTAAGTATCAATATATCTTTAATTATTCATTTTATTCCCTTTATTATATCTTTTTTATTAAGTGCTTTTATAATTTTAAAACTAATGAATTATTTATTAAAGAATTATTTTCAACTTACTTATAGTGCTATTATAGGTTTTGTTATTTCTTCAATTTTATTTTTAATTCCCCATTCTTTTAATTTAATTAGTCTAATTATTGTTATTTTAGCCTTTTTAATTTCTTATGAAATTAGTACATAGAAAAAATGCTTTTAACAAGCATTTTAACGTCTTAAGTGTTGTCCTGGAGTTTTTCTAGTTCTACTCATTCCTTTATCTTCAGTATAAGTAGAAGCATTACTCCATTCTTCTTCAGTCATATCCCAAATGTCAGCATTATTACGGTCTAATATTTCAATTTCAACACTAGGATTTTCCAACATTTCGGCATTTTCTTCTGTAAATTGTTCATATTTTCTTTGAACATCTTCAATGACATAAGTTTCAGTGACAACTTTTTGTTTTTCTACTTCTTCAGTTTTAGTTTCTTCTTTGGCTAATAATTCTTCTTGTTCTTCTTTTAATTTTCTTTCATAATATTGAACTTCGATTTTAGCATCTCTTTCACTAGAACTTAAAGAAAATATAACTCCCCCACATACAAGGGAACAACTACCTGCCCCTAAAAATAAAACTACTACATCGACAAAATTATTTATAATTCTGGTTTCATTAATCCAGTCATATAGGCCCGTACCTAATGAAATTACTCCTAACACACTCATTAAAAAGATAAAGAAATATTTTAACTTTTTAATTTCATAATAATTATTTTTTGCTTTTTTTAAATCACTCACTTTAAAACCCCCTTTTTTAAAGTACGTTATAATTTTAGCATATTTTCCCTATTTTGTCAAATTTTGTAAAACGAGTAAAAGTAAAGGTGTAAAACGAGTAAAAGTAAAGGTTTGAAAATTAAAAACAGAATGTTCCGACCGGTATGGTTGATAACAACTATTAAACCGGTTTGTAGAACACTCTGTTTCTAGTTAAAATGTTATCATAAACGACTTTTAGAGTCAATATAGGTCAAATTGATAAATAGTATTAATATTTGTTCTAAAATAAAAAAACAGGATAACTTCGACCGGCAAGGTTAATAAATAACCAGTAAACCGGTTAGAAGAATATCCTGTTTCTAGTAGAATATTAGCATAAAATAGCCATTAATGTCAACAAATGCTTAATTATTTTTTCGTAAATATAACCCATTAATTCTTCTTTGTTCTTTATTTTGCCAATATTCATTTAATTCACTGCCCCTTGGGCTAAAATAAATAACTAAATCGATTAAAGAATAAATTTTTTGATTAATTAAAATATACATACTTTTTATATTTTCAAAATCTCCCACACTGGCTCTTTGTAAATTAGTTTTTAAATTAGTAATAAATAGATTATCAGAAGAAATCATGGCTAATAAATTATCAAATTCCATTTCTAATGCTGGCTTTACTATTAAATTACTTGATGTATTTGCTTCCAAAGGAGTATATAAATTCATTTTATCTTCTTTAGAATTCATTATAAAACGATTTAAAATACTCGAAACAGAATAAATATGCCCCTCAAAAGTAAAATATTCATCTCTTATTTCTTCTCCCTTAACTATTTTTTCAAAATTTTTGATTAAATTATAAAATATCCTTGGTTCTTTTTGAATTAATTTATAAGCAAAGTTAACCCATTCTAAAAATAATTCGGGATTAATAAATTCACTAACACTATAAATTGAAGCCTTTTTTTGTTTTTCTTCTTCTAATTTTTTTAAATCCTCTATCTTTTCTAATTCTTTTTCTTTTAAAAGTTTTAATTTTTTATTATAGGCAATTTCAGCCATATCTTCTTGAGCCTTATCAATTAAATCTTCAGTTTCTTTTACGGATTTATCTAAACAAATATAATTTTTTATTCCCCAAGTTAAACTTGCTGAACTAGCAAGTAAGGCTAGTATTTCATACTGTAAATATTCTCTTACGAATAATGTTGAAGCCGAAAGTAATGTCAAAAAGCCAGATACAATGGTAAAATAGGCTACAAAATTAAAAGAGTCTTGTAAAGATTTTTCTTCTTCTTTTAAATATCTTAATTTAATTTTTTCTATTTGCTCATTTTTTTCGTTAAATTCCGGTTTCATATATGCACTTCCAAACGTTTAATAATGATAACATAAGAAAATAAATAATGCAATTAAAAATAATGGCTTTAGACCATTATTTCCTAAAATTAAAGTAATTTGAGTAAAGATTTCCAAGTTTTATTTCTTTTGGTAATAATTCCATCAACAACACAGCCATTATCTTTTTGATATTCCTTAACGGCTTTAGTAAATTTGGGACCAGCAATACCATCAGCAGTTCCAATGCTAGTATAACCAAGTTTATATAAGTAATCTTGCAAATATTTGACAACTTGATGTTTACGATTAACGGTTGCGGATACCGTTATAGTTTTGCTTAAAGTTTCTGGACCTGGGATACCATCAACTTTTGCCCCGAGTGAACTTTGAATATTTTTAACAAATTCTTGAAAAATATCATTTTGGAAGTTTTGAGTTCCAAGGAGGTATGGAAGAGGGTCTAAAGGAATGCGTTTATCATTATAAACAGCAAAGTGTAAATGAGCACCATTACTATTACCTGTATTTCCCATGGTTCCTAAAACAGTTCCTTTTTTTACTTCATCACCTTTTTTAACTTGTAATGAATTTTTCTTCATATGTAAATACCGGGAAATATAATTATTTTGATGTTTTATTTCTACATAATAACCTGCGGTTTTAGAATATGTACTAGTGATAACTTTTCCCGATTCAATAGCAATTACTTCATCAATACTTCGATTTTTCCCAATCATATCCATTCCATTATGACTACTTCTAGTACCTCTCGTTTTATAATCACTAGTTAAATAATGTACACCTTTTTTTAAAACTGGTATCTTAACATCAATTTTCTTAACACTCATAAAAAATCCCCTTCACTCATAAGATATGCGAAATTTCTTAAAGTGAAAGGGCTTATATCATGCTAAATTAAAAATAGCATAAATCAAAAAGACAATTAAAAGAATATAAACAATAATACCATTGATAGTTTCAGTTTTAGTACTTTTATAACGTAATCCCACAATCATTGTTCCTAAATAACCACCGATTAAACCACCAATATGAGCAGCATTATCAATACCTGTCATAACAAAACCTAAAAATAAGTTTAAAATAATTATTGGAATTATTTGACTGGTTAAAGTACTTGAGAGATATAAACGATAATGATAGCCAAAATATAAAAGACATCCTAATAAACCAAATATGGCTCCAGAGGCTCCGATAGAATAGCCATCTAAAAAGACTAAACTTAAAAAACTACCCATTAAACCACTTAAAATATAAATAGTCAAAAATTTATATTTACCAACAAAGGTTTCTACTTGTGAACCTACAATCCATAAAGAATACATATTGATAAGTAAATGCCATAAACTACCATGTAAGAAGATAGATGACAATACTCGCCAATAAAAACCATCTTTAAATAATTCTGTATTATTCGCCCCTAAAAAGATTAAAGCCTCATTAAATCCCCAACTAGAATTAATTTTACTTAAATAATAACCATAACCAAGAGTAATTAAATACATAATGATACATAAAGCAATTATTACTTTAGTCATAATTATTTTTTTAGGTTTAAATACTCTTTCATATTTTAAATTTTCTCTTTCTGTTTTCATATTAATATCTTGTGTTGCCATAATAACATCTTTTAAATTATTACTTCTTTTAAATTTATTAGCAATTTTAGGAAAGATATCTTTTAAAGTTTTTTCATTTTTAATATCATCAATATTTAAAACATTAATAGTATTAATACTTTTATCATTAATTTCTTTAAGATTAATAGCCTTATTCATATCTAAACAAATATTTAAAACATTCATTTTAAAAGATAAAGTCTTTCTTTTTATTTGTTTAATAACATAATGCATTTTAAATAAATCCATTTCATATTGTTCATTGTTATGAATATATTTAGAATTAATTCTCACAATTTTATATGGACCATTTAAGTTTTCTAACCATATTTCATCTTTAGCCCCTTGGACATTAATTGGGGTATAATCTTCTTCCGTTACAAAATAATGCACTAAACTCATTATCATTTCATCTTTATCGTTTACAATCCCGTTCATAGAACCTCCAGTAATAATATTTTAGCCCTTTTCATAATATTAGTAAAGGGTGAATATATGAATTTATTTTTTATTGTTTACATTGCTGTAATACTTTATATTACAATTCCAATCTGTAAAATTGTTTGGTATGACCATTTAGATAATGACCTAATATTCTTATTAAGTTTAAATTATATCTTAATATTCTTACTATCAATTATTTTTAATTATCAATCCCATTTAATTTACAGTATCTTAACTAGTTTATGTTTAATGGTAGCGGCTTTCTTTCTTATTAGAAAGATTAAAAATATATTTGGTTTTTATCAACTTTTAAGTTTACCATACTTTATTTTTACCGTCTTCACATTTAGTAATATTTTAGTTTTAATCTAATTTATCTAAAAAATCTTGGAAATATTGTGGGAGTTTACTTTCAAACTCCATTTTTTGATGAGTTATAGGATGAGTAAATCGCAAGACTTTAGAATGAAGAAATTGCCCAAATTCAGTGGCTTTTTTATTACCATAAACTGGGTCATTAAAAACTGGATAACCAATATAGGCCATATGAACTCTTATTTGATGAGTTCTACCTGTTTCTAATACTAAACTTACTAAAGTATAATCTTTATATCTTTTTAAAACTTTTAAATTAGTCCGAGCCGATTTACCACCCTCCATAACACACATTTTATTAAAATTATCTTTACTTCTTTTTATCGGAGCATCAATAAAGGCTGTATTAGAGGGAAAATTACCAACTAGTAAAGCATAATATTCGCGGTATACTCTTTTATGTTTAAAATCATCGGCTAGAATTTCGTGGGCTCGATTACTTTTGGCAACAATCATTAACCCCGAAGTATCTTTATCTAAACGATGAACTATGCCTACTCGCTCTTCACCACCAACATCACTTAAATTATCGGTATAATATTTAAGACCATTAACTAAAGTATTATGATGATTACCACTTCCCGGATGAACAACTAACCCACTTGGTTTATCTATTACCATTAAATCTTCATCTTCATAAACAATATTTAAAGGAATTTCTTCCGGATTAATTTCATCTTCTACTTTAAAACTTTCATCAAGATAAATATTATCACCAATTTTTGTTTTATAACTTGGTTTAATTACTTTATCATTAACTAAAATATAATTGTTTTTTAACATTTTAGTAATATATTCTCGACTATAATCAGTTTTTTCACTTAAATATTTATCTATTCTAATATTATCTTCTAAAACTACTAAATTCATTTTACATCTTCCTTTTTAATAATGGCATACATTAAAAGTAATACCCCAATGACTATAAATATATCGGCCATGTTAAAGATAGGATAATCATAACCAAAGATATTAAAATTAAAAAAATCAATAACATAACCATAAATTACTCTATCTATTAAATTACCAATAATTCCGGCATATATTAAACTAAATGTCACCATATTACGTTTATTTTCTTTAAATTTAGTTTGATATTTTATTAAACCACATAAAATAACGATGGCAAGTATTATTAAAAACCATCTTTGACCCGTTAAAATACTCCAAGAAGCCCCATAGTTATATACTTTAGTTAAAGAAAAAAAGTTTTTAATAAGTACAATACTTTGCATTAACTCTAAATAATGATTAACAATTAATTTAGTAATTATATCAATTAATAAAAAAATTATCAGCAATAAGAATGTTTTCTTTTTCATATAATCACATTTTAATTATATCATAATCTAACTATTTTTGCATTCCTAGGATTTTATAATTCTACTAAAATGACATCTTCGCCTATTTTTTTAATTTTATCAAAATCAAAAGAAGTATCGCCACTTCTAGTCACTTTACGCATAATTTTTCTCTCTTCTGCTACAAAGTAAATTATTTTACCCGTATTATCTATTTTAGCATCAATAATTCGTCCTAAGTTATTACCATTTTTAATATTAATAATATCTTTAGTTTGTAAATCACTTAATAGCATAACTTCACCTTTCTAAATTATATGCTAAATAATTAATTTTCTAACTCGCTCAATAGCAGTTTTTTCAATCCTTGATACTTGGGCTTGACTAATACCTAATAAATCAGCAATTTCCGTTTGCGTTTTTCCCACAATAAAACGGGAAATTAAAATATCTTTTTCACGACCTTTAATTTTTTGTAAAGCCTTTCTTAAAGAAATAATCATATCTTTATCAGAATTTATATCTTTAATATCGGCGATTTGGTCAGAAAGATAGATAGTATCTCCGCCATCATTATAAATAGGTTCAAAAATACTCATCGGGTCTTTTAAAGAATCTAGGGCATAGGCTATTTCATATTCATCAATACCTAGGGCTTTAGCCACTAATCTATTACTTGGTTTTTCCCCATGAACACTTAAATAATCATCTTGAAATTTAATAATTTTATAGGCTAAATCTTTAACACTTCTACTAACTCTTACTGAAGTATTATCTCTAATAAAACGTTTAATCTCCCCAATTATTAAAGGAACAGCATAGGTGGAAAGACGAAGACCTAAAGATGTATCAAAATTATCAATGGCTTTAATTAACCCAATTACTCCCACTTGAAATAAATCATCCATATTATATTTAGTATTAGTAAATCTTTTTAAAATTGATAAAACTAACTTTAAATTACCTTTAACTAGTTCATCTTTAGCCAGTTCATCTCCCTCTTGCATTCTTTTAAATAATTCATTAGTTTCTTCATTATTTAACACTACTATTTCATTAGTATTTAACCCCGTAATATCTACTTTATATTTTGCCATAATTTTTTACCTTTCAAACAAATTATGGCTTTTTTAAGACTTTTTTATACAAAAAAGAAGCGTTTTTTCGCTTCTTAATCTACATCATATCTGGCTAATATAGAGGCTGGAGTCTTTCTTATCGTATTATATACTGGTATTAAACCAACCACTAAATTAAAGATAAAGACTAATATAATACTAAATATAAGAGTAAAAATATTAGACATATATAAATCGGCAATATAAGATACTTTAGTTATACAAGAAATAATATAAGCCATAATAACTATACCCAGAACACTTCCCACAGTAGTTATAGCAATAATTTCTCCCGAAAACATTTTATAAATATCACTTTTCTTTAAACCAATTGCTCGATATATACCAACTTCTTTAATCCTTGATAAGAATGAAGAACGTATCATTAATAAAATTTCGGTTAAAGAAATAACTAAAATAACAACGGCTACTAATAAATTGGCTTTAACTGTTAATTCTCTTTCTTCCATATAATTATCTTTACTATATTGATAAGAACTAACAGCATTGATATTTTCTTTATGAAAATAATCTAAATCTCTTTCTATATCATTACTATAAACACTTATTGCATTATTTTTACTTATTAAATCATATTTAATTGTTTCATTACTAGTAAGATAAACATTCATATAATCATTATCTGAAGAATAATAACCCACTACTTTTAATTTATGATTATTAACTGTTGTACTTATCTCTTTACCTAAAGGCATATCATATTCATAATAACTATTAACTATTATTTCATAAGGTTTATTAGGAATATTTCCTTTAACTAATTTAACTTTATCTTTATATAAATTATAATCAATTAAAGAATTTTCTTGATAAGTACTTCCAAAATCATCATATTCATAATAACTATTTCCATTATAAGTACCATTCGCTATAATATTAATAAAATTATCTTCACTAGCATAAATATTTGGCTCTTTTATATCACTAATACCTACTACTTTAAAAGGAGGCATATTGTCTATTAACACTTCATGATTTAAAACATCTTCAATGTCTAAAAATCCCGCCATCTTCACATCACTAGAATTTAAAAAGTTATCTATTACCATTTTATCAACTACTATTTCACTACTATTAGTAGGAATTCTTCCTAACATTAAATCATTACTTTTTAAATCTTTAACATTAGAAAGAGAACCATAAAAGGCTTTATAACTATCTTTAGTTTGTAAATATTTATCAAATTCAACATTAAAGGCTACTTGACTATTACTAGGTAAAAGATAAGCAAAGTTAGAATTCTTTTCATATTTAAGATAATCATCTACTTTAAGACTTTGATTAATTGTTAAATATTTTTTATTCATAGTAATAAAGTCAGCATCATCAATATATAAATTGGCAAATATTGAAGAGGTAGCATAAAAGACAAACATTCCCGAAAAGATAAAACCCGCTAAAAGAATTTTCTTTAACATTGGATAATCTAATACTTTTCTAATACCATAACTTATAAATGAACCTAATTTAAAAATACTACTATATTTAGGTTTAAAATTAGGAGTTTCTAAATTACTTAAATCAAAATCTTCTTCAAGAATTTCTTTACCTAAATCTTTTTTATGGTCATTAATTAATTCAATATTAGAATTATTTTCCACTACTTCAACTTTTTCTTTATTAGCATTTTCAATATAAATATTTCCATTTTTAAAAACTATTTTAATATTTAAATCTTCTGAATTATCACGATAAATATCGATATTTACATTATCTTTATGAATATTTTTAATATCTTTAAAATCTTTTAAATATATATGATTTTCTATTTCATAATTTAATTGACCATTATTTTGATTATCATATACTTTTTCAACTACTCCATCTTTTAACTCCACTATTTTAGTAGCATAGTATCTGGCTAATTCTTCTTCATGAGTTACTAAAATAACTAAATATTTTTGGGATATATTTTTAATAATATTCATTATTTCTAAACTATTTTTACTATCTAAATTACCAGTTGGTTCATCAGCAATAATAATTTTAGGATTTTTAACTAGGGCTCTTGCAATTCCTACTCTTTGTCTTTCTCCTCCAGATAACATTCCGGCTGGCCTATTTTTGTATCTTGCCATATTTACTTTTTCTAAAGTATATAATACTCTTCTTTTAATTTCTTCTTTATCTTTTAAACCAATTAATTTTAAAGAAAGAGCCACATTATCAAAAACAGACATGTTATCTACTAATTTATAATCTTGAAAGATATAACCAATTTTTAAATTTCTAATTTCATCAATTTTATTACTTCTTCTTTTAGTTATTCTTTCCCCATCAACATATATTTGACCACTGTTAACATTATCAAGTCCACCAATGGTATTAAGTAAAGTTGTTTTACCACTACCACTAGGACCTAAAAGAGCAATTAATCCCGTCTTAGAAAATTCTAAAGTTGTATTATTAATAACATGTATTTCATTTTTCTTATGACGATTAAAATATTTATTAACATTATCTAACTTTATCATAATTAAACCCTTTCTCCATAATTTTTAATAATTGAATTTTTAAAGATTTTTCTTCCATAACGATAAGCAATTAAAACTGATATAACTATTAAAATGCCATAAATAACTAAATAAGCCGGAATATCTAAATATTTAGTAATATCAGTAAAGTATTTATTACTTATAATATTATGATTAACTAAATAAATGAAGATTAAGAATATAGTATAAGTAAAGGTTGCTAAGGTTAATAATTCATTCATTAAAATATTTATACATACTTTTTTAGTACTTCCTAAAGTTCTTAAAGTGACATAATAACTATTTCTGGATTTATAAATAATTTTAATAATAAAGTAGGTAATAAAGAATAAAGTAAAGGTTAAAAATATCGTCATCATTAAACGGAATATTTTAAATACTTGACTAACCATTTCGGCATCATTAGATTTAGAATCTCTTAATTTTAAAGTTGTATATCCTAAATCTTCTAAAGCCTTATTAACACTATCTAAATCTTTTAAATCTTTAACAAAAACACTACTTTGATAATTACCTTTGTTATATAAATTATTATAATCTTCATTACTTATAAAGATAACATTATAATAATCATCATAATTAATATTTAATAATTTATTAGCATTATCTCTAGTATAAACATTAGTTATTTTTAAATCGGCTTTATCATTATAATAAATATTTTTTACTGATACTTTTATTTTAGCATTTAAACAATTGTAGTTAGGACAATAACTTTCTAAATTATCTTTTACAATGGCTTCGCCTTTTTTTAATTTATCGGTTGGAATAATATAAATTTCGCCACTCATTCCCTCAACTACTCTATCATATAATTCATAACCATTATTATAATAATCTTGATTATTTAAAGTAATAATTTTATTAGCAAAATTTTCTGGAATATAAAATTTATAAATGTAATCAAAACTATTATCGTAAATAATACCTACTATTTTAACTTTACCTAATATGGCATTATCAAAACTAAAAGTTTCTTTTAATAATTCTTCAGCCATATCTGATAAATACCAATCATTTTCATTACCATAGACTACTATTTCATCATCTTTTTCTGGTAATCTTCCTACATCAACTTTCGTAGGTTTTTGATTAACAATACCCCCATCTAAATAAAATGTACTACTATTTATAGAGACAGTATAATCATTGATTAAATCATTTTCTACTAAATAATCTATATTAGCAATATTTTTTATCTTTTCATAATCATTAGAGGTAAATAATTCATTATTAGGCTTTTTAATAATAATTCTTTTACTAGAGTCATTATGGAAATAGGCATTATAAGAATAACCCATTTCTTCATATTCAGCAATTTTTACATTACCATAAAATGTTGTTAAACTAACCGCTATTAACATAAAAATTACAAACATTAAGATAAATTTAACAGGAATATTAAAAGCATTACGTATACCTAAACGAATTTTACTTAAAGGATGAATATTTTTTACTTCTTTAGGATGGACATTACTATCTAAATTAATTTCTTTTACTACTTTATTTTCTAATATTTTTCCATCATGCATTCTTATTAAACGAGTTGCATATTCTTCTATTTCACTTTTATTATGGGTTACAACTATAACTAGTTTATCTTTAGATACTTCGTGAAGTAATTTTAAAATGCTACTTGATGCCCGACTATCTAAAGAACCAGTTGGTTCATCTGCAACAATTATAGGGGTATCATTCGCTAGGGCTCTTGCTATGGCAACTCTTTGTTTTTGGCCTCCAGAAAGTTTGGAAGCAAAAGTATTTTTATATTTAGTTAAACCTACTTTATCAATAAGTTCATTAACATACTCTTTAACTTCACTTTTCTTTTTACCATTCATAAGCATTGTTAGTTCAATATTTTCAAAAACCGTATAACTATTTACTAAATTAAAATTTTGAAAGATATTACTAACATACTTACGACGATATTCTAAATAATCTTCTTCAGTATAATGGCTTGTTTCTTCACCATTAATATACATTTCACCATCTTCATAAGTATCAAGACCAGATAAAACATTTAAAAGAGTTGATTTACCAGAACCAGATTCACCAGTTATAACAACAAATTCTCCCATATGAAGTTCTAAGTTAATTTTTGTAAAACCTGAGGCAATAACTCCATCTTGGTAGTAGTATTTTGAAACATTTTTTAACTTTAACATATTCCACTTCCTTCTTTTTAATTATATAGCAAGAAACTTATTTCTACTAGTCTTTTCTTGCCTTAAGAATATATTAAAAATTATTTAAACTTATTTTGCAATACTTTCGACAAAACTTGTCATTTTTTGACATTATTATATACAATTATAAATGTCAAAAGAAAATAACCCTAAAGGTTATTCACTTATTAATTTATTTAGCTCATCTTTTTCTTCTTGTAATTTAATTTTTTCTTTTTCCACTAAATCTTTTGGAGCTTTATTAACAAAGTTTACATTACTTAAAAGATTTTCTCTTTTATTAATTGAGGCTTTTAATTCATCAATTCTTTTTTGAACTAAGGCTTTATCTTCCTCAGTTATCTCTTTTTCATAATAAATGATGGCTTCATAATTTTTAGAATTAACTTTAAATTTAGTTATTTCTAAATCATCAGTTATTATTTTATCTTCAAGTTTTAACATCTTAATAATTAATTCTTCATTAAAATTAACTTTTACTTGATATTTAGATGGAATATTATTTTCTTTTAAAGTATTACGATAATTTTTAATAAATTCAATTATTTCATCAACTTGTTTTTCACTATCTGTAAATATTTGTTTTTTATTAAATTCTGGATATTTACTAATCATAATATTTTCTTCTTTACAAGGTAAATATTCATAAATAGCATCAGTTACATAAGGCATAAATGGATGAAGCATTTTTAAAATACAAGTAAGGGTATAAAGTAAGGTACTTTTTGTTCCCTCTTCATTAGAGTTAAACTTAGACATTTCAATATAATTATCACAGAAATCATTCCAAATAAAGGAATATAAAACAGCATTAACATTATTAAATTCAAATTTTTCCATATATTTGGTTACATCTTTAATAGTATGATTTAATTTAGTTAAAATCCATTCATCAGCGATATTTAAATTATCTAACTTAATTTCTTTTAAGTCTTCAATATTCATTAAAACAAAACGAGAAGCATTCCATAATTTATTAATAAAATTCCACGTTGATTTTAATTTTTCTTCATCAAATCTTAAATCCATTCCTGGAGCAGTTGAAGTTGTTAAATAATATCTTAAAGCATCGGCCCCATATTTATCAATCATATCCATTGGGTCTACACCATTACCTAAAGATTTACTCATTTTTCTTCCTTGTTTATCTCTAATAAGACCATGAATTAAAACTTTTTCAAAAGGTCTTTTATCAGTAAATTCTAAAGATTGGAAAGTCATTCTGCATACCCAAAAGAAAATAATATCATAACCAGTTACTAAAGTATCAGTTGGAAAATATCTTTGGAATAAATCAGTATTATCTGGCCAACCCATTGTTGAAAAAGGCCATAAAGCACTAGAGAACCAAGTGTCTAAAACATCTGGGTCTTGTACCCAACCATCTTCTTTTGGCGCATCCATTCCAACATAGATTTCATCACCCTTATACCAAGCCGGAATTTGATGTCCCCACCAAAGTTGTCTTGAGATACACCAATCGTGACAATCATTCATCCAATTATTCATTATTTTTTCAAACCTTGGTGGAATAAAATTAACTTTATTATCTTTATTTTTTTGATTTTCAACTACTCTTTTAGATAAACCTTCCATATTAACAAACCATTGTTTAGATAAATAAGGTTCAACCATTACATCAGTTCTTTCAGAGTGTCCAACAGAGTGTGTAATTGGCTCTACTTTAATTAATAAATCATCTTTTTCTAAATCTTTAATTAAAGCATCTCGACATTCAAAACGATCCATACCCTCATATTTTCCGGCATAAGAATTCATTGTTCCATCTTCGTTAATAACTTTTACTCTTTCTAAATTATGTCTTAAACCAACTTCAAAGTCATTAGGGTCATGGGCAGGAGTTATTTTAACAATACCAGTACCAAATTCCGGATCAGCATGAACATCGCCAATAATAGGAATTAATTTATTAACAACTGGTAAGATAACATTTTTACCAATTAAATGTTTATATCTTTCATCATCAGGATTAACTGCTACTGCTGTATCACCAAATAAAGTTTCTGGTCTTGTAGTAGCAACTTCTAAATAATTATCTTCTCCCTCAATAAAATATTTAATATGATAAAAAGCCCCAGGTACATCTTTATAAATAACTTCTTCATTAGATAAAGCCGTTTTGGCTAAAGGGTCCCAGTTAATAATTTTTTCACCCCGATATATTAAACCTTTTTCATATAATTTAACAAAAACAGTTTTAACTGCATTAGAAAGTCCATCATCTAAAGTAAATCTTTCTTTAGTTAAATCCACAGATAAACCTAATTTAGCCCATTGTTTATGAATAATATCCTTATGTTCATCAGTCCATTTAAAGCATTCTTTTAAGAATCCATCTCTTCCTAATTCATATTTATTTATTCCTTGTTCTTTTAAACGATTAACTACTTTAGTTTCTGTCGCAATAGCCGCATGGTCAGTACCAGGAAGCCATAAACAGTCATAACCTTGCATTCTTTTAAAACGAATTATAATATCTTGTAATGCTGTATCCCAAGCATG
>CANRCL010000009.1 GCA_947629115.1 uncultured Bacilli bacterium
CTTATTTTTTTAGTTTCTTCATTATATGTTAAAGCATCTACATTTTGTCCGTTATTATCTATACATCCACTTTTTATTCTATTTAATGTATAACCATTTGTTGGAAATTCATTATCTTCCCATTTGGTATATTCTTCTGTTTGATAATTACTTTCTACCATTATTGCTAAACTATTATTTATATTATCATTTTTTATTTTTACTTTTGGTAATTCTTTATATTCTTCCTTTTTATTAGATATCAAAAATACACTAGATATTACTACTAATAAAAGTATTATTCCTAGCAATATTTTTTTATTGTTTCCTCTCATAAAACATCTCTCTATTCTATGAGTTTATTATAAAATATTACCCCCCCCGGTCAAGTGTTTTTAACCAAAAAGAAAAGAAGATTGCTCTTCTTATTTTATCTCTTAATCAATATCAATTATTTCAAATTCACGAGAGCCAAGGCCTAAATCATATGCTGCTTCAAGAATATGAACTGCATTTTTTTCATACATTCTATTTACAAGTGAAGCCTTTCCTTTGTCTTCAGAATTTATAACTGTTTCATAACAACATTCGTCTAAAGCAACTGGGTCAGTTGAGGCAAAAATACCAACATCAGCCATCTCTGGAGCGTGAGGATTACTATCACAATCACAGTCAATAGAAATATTATTCATTACATTAATATATACAATATTTTCTCTTCCCATATAATCCATAACACTTTCGCAGGCTTCAGCCATACTTTCTAAAAAGCCATCTTGATTATCAGTATGAGTCCACATTTCGTCTGGAACTTTAGTTATTCCTACTGAATGTATCCAAGATTTTCCATTTCTAGATGCTACACCAATACTCATATTTTTTAAAGCCCCGCCAAAGCCACCCATTGCGTGACCCTTAAAATGAGATAGCATTAACATCGAATCATAATTTTTTAAATGACCTCCAACTATATTAATGCCTTGTAAATGACTACCTTTCTTAATAGGTATTTCCATTTCACTTTCTTCGTCCATAATATCACAAGGAGCAATATCCATAAATCCGTGCTCTTTAATGGCCTCCCAATGACTATCGACATCAAATCTTTTACCACGATATGCAGTACAACATTCAACAATAGTTCCGTTAAGTTTATCAACTAAACCTTTGATTAATTCTGGTTTTAAATAATTATGACCTCCCGGTTCTCCAGTAGAAATCTTAACAGCAACTTTTCCTTTTAACTCACAACCTAAGGCTTCATAAATTTTAATTAAGCCCTCACTACTAATATCTTTTGTAAAATATACTTTTGATTTTTCCATTTCAATCTCCCTCTATTTATATTATACCTATAAATTATGATTTTCAGCAATATTTTTTTTATTATGTTGAATAGATTCTTTAAAAATATTATAATTAAACTAGGAAGGAGTAAAAAATGGCAAAATTAAGAATTAATTATGGATTAGCCAGTTTAATGGTAGTGGCGTCACTTTTTGCTGGTTGGCAAACTTTATTATTAGTGGTTATTTTATTACTTTTATTTTGTGATGTAGATGAACAATTAAAAAATGTTATTACTAAAGTAGTCACTTTCTTTATTGGTTTTACTTTAGTGACAATGATATGGAGTTTAATTGTAAATGGTAGTGATGTATTATTTAATTCAATTGATAATATTTTTAAAACTATTAATTCCTATTTAAGTGTAGGTAATCAAATTGATATTTCAAAAGTTCATTCATACTTTATTAATCCCGCTACTTATGTAATAGAAATGCTTGATGAAATATTAAACTATGTCTTTATTATTGTTAAAGTTGTCTTTATTATTGATACTTTAAGAAATAAAAATATGAAAGATAATACCATTTCAATTAAAATTAGAAAATATACTGATAATGCTTTAAATTTTATAAGCAAAATCGATTATGCCACAGAACCTAGAACTAAAGAACCACCTAAAGAAGAATTTAATCCCGATAATTATGACTTATAAAAAAATAATTCGCTTTTGAATTATTTTTTATTTTGTATTTTTTACTTCTAAAAATTCACTTGGAACTTCAATATTATTTTTATCATATTCTTCTTTTAAATATTTCATAAATGCTCGATTAACAGCAAAATGACTATCAGGTTTACAATCAATAGAAACTTTATAAATATAATTATTATGATTTAATTTTTCTACTCCTAGCATATGAATATCATCAACAACTTCTTTCATTTTAACAAGTTTTTTATTAACATTATTTATAATTGTTTCTAACATATCTAAACTAACACTTTTACTTACAGGAAATTCTACATAAAGAATTGTATCATACATACTATGATTAATAACACTTGTGACTAAACTATTATTTATTATCATTACTTCCCCACTGTAAGATTTAATTTTAGTTGTTTGTAAACTTAATTCAATTACTTCACCACGAAAACCATTAATTGTCACTATATCACCTTGCATATAATGATTATCAAAAATTATGGCTATTCCTGATAAAAAGTTTTTCAGAATATCTTGAAAGGCTAAACCAATAACGGCTCCGGCTATTCCTAAAGAAGCAATTATGCTAGTAGTTTTAACACCATAAACATTTAATATTGCGAGTATAGCAATAATAGCAATAATATATTTAATAACACTTTTAATTAAATTAACAATTGTTGTTTCTCTTTTTACTTGAAATTCTCTTCTATGGCGACCAACTTTGTTAATAATTAAGGCTTTATCAACAATTTTACATAATATTCGGTAAATAAGCCAAGCCCCCAAAAGATAAATAATTGGTAAATATACTTTTGATGAAATATTAATTGTCATTATCATTTTTATCACCTAAATTAAAGAATAAGTTAATTAAATAACTTATTTCTTCTTTCTTCCTTTTTTAGTTTCTTTTTTTGTCTCTTTTTTATTATCACTATCTTCTTCAACCACTTCAGTTTCAATGACTTTTTCTTTTTCAATAACTACTGATTTTTCACGTTGATTTTCAGTATCTATATTTAAATCTTTATAGACAAAATAACTAACAAAATTAATTAAACCATAAAGTAGCATAAATAAACCAATAATTGAAAGTGGTAAATTAGATTCAATAACAGTATAAAGTCCTGCTCCAATAAATAAAATTCCTACTACTATTAAAGCATAAAATTTATTAGAGCGGTCGGTTGTATAAAAGGTTTGCATTATTTTACCTAAACCACTTAAAATTAAATAGCCTCCAACTACAAAACGTAATAAAAGTTCAATTGCTGATGCTAAAAAGATAAAGACAATACCTAATACAATAGCAGTAATACCAAAAGCCATTTCATTACGATTTACAATTCCTAATCTTTTATCTTGAATATAATAATTAGCCACTTTGTATAAACCTACTATAATTAAAATACCACCAATGCAATAAGAAATAAAATTAATTACTGCTTTAGGATTTAAAAATAAAATAAGACCAATTACAAAGAATGCAATTGCACTAAATAAAGAATTATTTCCATTTTTTTTCATATAATCACCATCTAATAAAATTATACAATTAATTTTTTAATTAATCAATTTATATAAGAAAAAAATCGAGAAAACCTCGACTTTTATTTTTTTAATTTCTTGTTTATATCGTTTGTGTTTTTCCATATCATTATAGTAACTAAAGAAAGTTCAAATATTACTCTCAATATTAAATTGCCTAAAACTAACATTAATATGAATGCAATAAAACTTTCAGTAATTAATTCAAATGATAATAATGTAATAAAAATAGATAAAATTAAATAGGCTATTTTTACTATATCTTCTATTAGCATTGCTCTAAAATTGAAAAAATCTTTTATCCATTCTAAATATTTATTAGGCATTTTTTTGTCAGGTTTAAAAAATAAAAAATAAATAACTAAACCTCCAATTAAAGCCAATACTAAAGAAACAATTGTCCAAACTTCTGAACCATTAATACTTGTTTCAACACTTGGAGTAATTTCTGGATAATAACCATAAGCACCTAGTCTATACATTTTTAATGCTCCTTTCTTTAATTTTATTATATAATTAAATGTCTTATTAAATCAATTAATTTTTAATAAATTTTAAAAAATTATTTTATTTTTGATTATCACTATAATAATCATCTTCATCAAGTTCTACTTCATCATAAGAATCTTCGAAATTATAGACATCATAATTTCCTTTACAAACTTCTTCTTTTTCATAATCATCTAAATTATGCCAATCCATTTCTTTTTCTAAATCATCTTTATTATCTTTATCTAATCCTAATAAAAAACTAAATAAACCCATAATCCACCTCTTTTCCTTATTTTATCAAAAACAATTTATTAAATCTATACAAAAAGACAAAGCCTAAACCTTGTCTATTTCTTAACTTTTTTATTTCTAATAACTAGATAAATAATTATAGTCACTAATACTATTAATGCAAGAACTACTTTAAGCCAAGTTATAACACTATTATCTTCCTTATTTTCTTTAGTTGAAGAATTATTACTTGGTTTATTTTCAGTGGCATTTTCATTTGTATTAGTATTACTATCATTTTCATTAGTAGAATTGTTATCTGCTGAATTATTATCATCTTTTATTTCAGTATTATTACTACTACTATTACTATTGCTATTATTTTCTACTTTATTAGTTTCATTTTTATTATCAGTATTTTGAGTATTATTTTGAGTTATATTATCTTTATTAGTTTCTGTTTTATTTTCTTCTTTATCATTTTGATTAGTTGTTTCATTATTATTGTTATTGTTATTTTCACCATCAGAAACACTCGGAGTACTTGGTTTAATAGTTGGTGTTTGCTCATTTTCTTCCTTATCATTATCAGTTGGTTTATTATCTTGAGCCACAACTAACTTAAAAATATTTGTTCCTTTAATTTCAAAATTATCTTCATAATAAACAGAATTCCAACTATTGTTAATAACTTTGATATCTTTAGGAATTAATAAATAATTAACATCTTCTTTAGAAGTAGTACTTAAATATATAGTTCCTAAATTTAATTCTTTATTACTATTTAATAAATTATTTTCTTGAGCAATTCCTCCAGTTGCTATTTTAATATTTAATAATTGATTGTTTTTATCATATTCATAAGTAGTTGTAAAATTTTGAAAATCTTTATTAAATTTAACATCTTCAACTCTAATTTTATCACTAATGCTAATTGATAAATCCAAGCCACCAATAAAGCCATCAATAAAATGTAATTTAGTATCTATTACACCATTATCTAATTCAGTAAATTCTACTTTTGATGTAGCCCAAGTTGTAAGAGGAAATAAGAGCATAAAAGTTGCTAAAAATATATATGTTAATTTTTTCATTTTTTACCTCTTAATTCCCACTTATTGTTGCTTCTTTTAAAGCGTCATAACTACCTAATTCTTTAGTAGCAAGTGATGTACTAGTAATTCTTGAGCCCTCAAATGTTTCGGCATCATTAGAGCGATATAAATAGGCTCTTATTTTTTTGCCAACCATTTCAGCATATACATCTTCTGGTAAAACATAAATCCAAGTACCTGTTGCTACTTCATAAACAGTCATATCACTATTAACTTCAGCAAATAATAATTGATATCCCTTATATAAATTGCCACTTACATCTTCAATTACAACAGTATTAAATGATGGACTACCAGCATAAGTACCTTGAATGATTACAGAACCTTTTTTGATTATACCTTTAACATCGCCGTTTTCTTCTTTATCAGTTTCTGGACATCCGTTAGTTAAATAACAATAATCTTCTGAAAGTTTACCAATGTTTTCAATATCAATATTATCTCCAGGTGGAGCAATAATATCAAATTCTAATCCAGAAATTCCTGTTTTATTTCCTACTGAAGTTATTCTAACATAAGATATATCATCAAAAGTATATAATTGAGTTTCACTATCTGTTCCTGGTTTCATAAAATAAACAGTTGAAGCATTTTTATCAAAACTAAATTCGCCACTTCGAGCCGTAGTCCAATGTTCTTTATCACTACTTACTTCAATTTTATATTTTTTAATTGTATTAGTATCTAAAGAACCATCTTCTTTAACTATTGGAGTATATTTAATACCACTTAAAGATAATTTAGTATTTAAATTAATAATTACATAAGCATCACTATTATCTTTACTCATACTTGGTACAGCAGCACTATTTAGATTTTGAACTCTACTTGTACCATTAAAACCAGTAGAATAATTATCATCAATTAAATTATTAACTTTTAAACTATTATAATCTAAAGTATCATCTTCAAAATCAACTACTTCATTAGGTTCTTTAAAATTAGATTCGATACTAAAGTTATCTTTTTTAACACTACCATCGTGAGATATTTTTATTTCTTCTAATTTAACTGTATTAGTTTTATTAAGTAAATAATCATAAGCCACTACTTCATAAGCAAAAGCCTGATTATTAACTGCTCCCACTACATCAGTATATTCATTATTAGTCGCAAAAGCAATTGACTCGCCATTACGAATTATTTCATAACCTAATATTTTATCTTTTTCACTAGATACATTAAATTCTAAAGTGACTCTTTTAGTTTTATCATCTTTATTTTTAATACTTGCTGTTAAAATATCTGAATTACTTATACCATCTTTACCACTTAAACGATATCTTCTGGCTTCATCATTTAAATAATAAATGGCTTTAGTTTCTTTTTCTAAATTATGACTTGCAATTTCTTCTTTTAATTTATCACTAGCCGTTAATCCCCAAATTTCAAAATATTCAGTTAAGTCTTTTTCAGCAGCCATACTAGCAAATAAAATTAATAATTCATCTTTGGTATATTTATTTTCATTCTTATAACTTCTTGATAGTTTATTAATTCTAGCAAATATGGAATTAGTATCATCAAAAGTATTCTTATCATCATATGCTAAATGAAGTTGCCAATACATACCTAATGTAACAAAAACATTTTGTGGTTTTCCTAAAGTATGAGAAGTGACTTTTTCATAAATCTTTTCATAGATACCGCTACTTTCTAATCTCGACTTATCTTTATCATTTGCTGTTTGGGCTAAAAGGGCATAAACATTATTAGTCACTTCAGCGTGAACTAGATTGGCTTGATTAATTTGGTGACCTATTTCGTGACTTATTCCCCAACCAAAATAACCGGTTGCACTAGAAGTATTCTTCTTTCCTTGAATTACTCCCGCAATTGAGCCATATTCAATACCAATATGATAACCACCAGCATACATAAAGGCACCATCAAACATTGTCATATAACGAATATTAATTCTTGAACTTGGTACTTTGTTATTTTTATCAGTGGAATTTAATTCTAAACCTTTATGACGATAGAATAATAACATCATTTCATCAAATGCTTCAGTTGATTCATATAAACGATTTATTTTTTCTTCTTCAGTATTAAGACCTGAATCAATAGCATCTAATACGGCTTTACTTGAAAATGACAATAAACCATATTTTGTAGCAATTTCAGTTACCCCAAAAGCACTTTCTTTTTCATTATATGTATATTTATTTTCATCTTCGACATCTTGATATATTTCTTCATATTTACTAGGTAATCCACTAACATAATTTCTTAATTCAGTAATATATTTCTTAATAGCGTCTTTTTTATCTTGTTCACTTTTTAATAAAGTTGTATCTAATACTGGAATTTTTACTCCCCCACTTACTCTTATTTTAATTGGAGCACTTGGTTTAGAATTAAATCTAACATAAACACTACCACCACGTTCTGTTGAAGCACTACCAATAGTTGGTACCGTAATAATATTTTGACCTTTATTTAATTTAACAGAACTACTCCAAGCATTAGCCTCGGCGTGAACTTGAGTAAATACAATATCAGCATTAACATTACCAGTTGAACCAACATAAACAGTTAATTGTTCTCCGGCTCTTACAGCAATTCCTAAAGGTTGATAATCATTAATAGTCATTGCAAAACCTAAAGAATCATAAGTATTAGAAATATCTGAATTCATAGTTATTACATCATTAGCAATATCTTTATCATTTAAGATTTTTTCAGCATACTCTAAATCATTTAAAATAGATTCGCGATAAGGATTATATTCTCCGTTATTTTTAGTATTGGCTCTTTCTCTTAATTCATCAATCTTCTTTTGATTAACGCCAGCGGCTAATTCAACTCTTAAATCATCTACAAATAATTTAGCCACATCATCTACTAATGAATCATATTCATAAAATTTAACTTCTGCAATTTGAATTGGTTTACCATTACCTACTACTGTAAGCCCAAATTGAATATATTGTGTTTCAATTGGTTCTTGTAATTTTAAAACATAATATACTTGATTGTTTTTATCTTTCTTTTGAGTTAATACTCCTCTAACCGCAATTTTATTATCTTTAGTTTGACTATCTCCATCTTTCCAATAATATACAAGCGTATCATTATTATCAGTAGTAGCATCATTATAACTACCAGGCTTATAACTATTTTTATAACTAGATGGCACTGTTATAACAAATTCATCCATTTTATAAACTTTATCTAAAACAAATAATGGAGCATTGATATTATAACCACCACTAGCATTTATTTGCCAATCATTATGTTCCCAATAAGATAAATAATTATCATCAACCATAGACCACTTATCAGATTCAGTTATATTATTATTACCATCAGTTAAATAAGAATTACCCATTGTATATCTAACTTCATTAATATGATTTGTTCTATTTAAAGCACCATCATAATTATTTATTAATTTATATTTAGGATAAATAACTGCTTTATATTCCAAGGTTGTTGTTTTAACTACTTTAGAAGCACTTCCCTCACCTAAATCATTATTACCAGTTAAGTAGGCTTCATATGTAGTTTGAGATTTTAAATTTCTTAAATTATATTTTGTACCAGTAATATTTTTTACACTAATATAATCAGTTGTTCCCAATTCTCGATAGTATAAATTATAAGATTTTGTATCATCCATATCTTTCCAACTAAAGTCTATACCACCATAAGTAGGAGTAGCCACAACCATATCAACTGCTGGAGGTCTTCTTGTTGCTTCTGGACTAGCCGTTATTTCTTCACTCCAACCACTTCGCCATTCGTCATTTACAGATTGGACTTGAATAGTATAAGGTTTATAATTTTTTAAATCTTCAATTGTAAATGTTGTAAAAGTTGTTTGAAAAATAACATTATTTTTTTCTGGACCATTAATTTTTATTTCATAACCTGTTACATTTGGAACACTATTAAATGATACCGTTAATTGTTCACTAACACTACTATCTACCTGAATATTTTTAGGAGTATAAAATCCTTCTGGTTCTTTTGTTTCTACTTTAACATTATTTAAAAATTCTACTTTTGCAATATCGGCTAAATTTTTAGAAGAAGTTTCAGTCACAAATATAGTCACTTTTTTAACGGCAATTTGTTTTCCTAAATCAATAATGATTGTTCCCTCTTCGGCTTTATCAGTAAATAAATGAATTCCTTGAGGATAGGTTTTTACTTTGCCATCAAATATTTCTTTGCCATCTTCTGTTTCAACTTCGGCATAAGCACCAGTAATATTATTAGCGGTTCCACTAGTTAATCTAATTTCATTTAATTTAACTGGCTCATTATTATTACCTAATTCCATTTGGACTTTTACTGGATTTTCTTTACTTATTGGGCCATTTTCTGGCTTTAAAGTGACAATACCCTCATCCTTAAAAATATCTGTTAAATTTCCACTGGAAATAGGACTACTATCTTCAATTGTTAAACTACTACTATCAAAAATATAATTAGTATCTTCTACTTTAGCATCTTTTTTATTACCTTTAACAACAGCCGTAATATAATTTAAATCGGCTATATCTACTAAACCATCTAAATTTAAATCTTTATCTAAATCTTTTTTATGAATGGCTTTTAACATTTCCGTAATATCTTTATCATCTACTACATTATCACTATTAATATCACCAATTTCAAACATTCCTTTTTCATTAGTAATATTAACTCTCTTGGAATAATTATCAATTGTTATCTTTTGCGTATAAGATACAAAGTTTTTACCACTAAATTCTAATTCATAATTTCCTTTACTTAAACCAGCAAAATTAACGGCAAAATAAACCACATTATTTTTATAATCTATTCCAGATAATAAATGACCATCTTTATCTCTTTTACTAGCAGTATAACTAATATCGTCTGTGCCTAACTTAAGATTATCTACTGTTAAATATCCATCTTGAGCCTTTAATATATCTTTTATACCAACTCTAATAAAATTACCATTTTTATCCTTTAATTTTAAAGCAATATCAGCCTTACCATTATTTCTTATAGGAAGTAATAAATGGACTTCTACTTCTAAAGTTCCTTTTTCATTTACTTCAGTCTCTAAAGAATTACTAACGGGAACAATATCTACTTGATTTTTCTCTAAAGCAAAAACAAGTGGAGAAATTTCACTAAAAAACATCATTCCTACTAATAATACTGATATCAATTTTCTTATTTTTTTCATAATCCACCTCTTATAAATATTATATTGAAAACTTAAATTCCAGTCAATTAAATATATCCTATTTTGATGCTAAAAATTACCATAAATTATTTTTTACAATAAAAAAGATAGAATTATCTATCCTTTAAATCTTGTTCTGTTTCTTTAACTATATAAACTGGTCTTTTTTTCGTTTCTAAATAAGTTTTCGATAAGTATAGACCCATAATTCCCATACAAAATAATTGAATACCACTAACAAATAAAATAATACAAGCCAGTGATGGCCAACCACTAACGGGGTCTCCAAAGACTAATGTTTTAATAATTACCACTATAACCATTACAAAAGCAATTAAACAAAAAATAATGCCAATAAAAACACTTATAATTAATGGTGTAGTTGAAAATGCTGTAATACCATCTATTGCATAAATAAATAATTTCCAAAAACTCCATTTAGTAGTACCAGCCACTCGTTCAGTATTTTCATATTCTATCCATTTAGTATTATAACCAACAAAACTAAATATTCCTTTAGAATAGCGATTATATTCTTCAAGTTCTAATATTGAATCTAACATTTGTCTTGTAAAAAGGCGAAAATCTCTAGCCCCATCAACCATTTCTACTTTACTTAATTTATTAATTAATTTATAAAACCATTTAGTAAATGTCTTTCTTAAAAAAGAATAACCATTTCTAGAAGTTGATTTAGCAGCACAACAATCATATTCGCCACTTTCTAAAGTATTAAACATTTCAATTAATAAAGTAGGTGGGTCTTGTAAATCTACATCCATTGTACAAATATAATCCCCCGTAGCGGCTTTAAGTCCAGCATAAATTCCGGCTTCTTTACCAAAATTTCTAGAGAATGATAAATATCTAACATCTTTATCTTTTTTGGCTAATCCTCTTAATATAGCCAATGTTTTATCTTTAGACCCATCATTAACAAAAATAAATTCAAATTTAACTTTTTTACCCATTTCTTTGACAATTTTTTGCATTTCATCATAATAAAGTGGTAAAGTTTCTTCTTCATTATAACAAGGTACAACAATAGATATTTTTTTCATTTATTTACTCCTTTTTTAAAAACAATTAATTTACTTAAAATATAATTTCCTATAATAACTAATATTTGGTCAATTATTTTTATTATTGTATCATTATATTTTAAACAAGAAACAAAGATAAACATTAAAATCATATCTAATAATAAAGTAATTATCCGTGATTCATAAAATTTTAAAGCCTCTTTGATAACATTTTTATTTTTACTAGCAAAAACATATTTACGATTAGTAATATACGCAAAAGATACCGCAATAATCCAAGATATCACATTAGCAATTTGTAATTCTAATTTATCTTGAGGATTTAATAAAGTTTTAGTTAATAGATAATAACTAACAATACTAACTAAAGTAGTTAAGACTCCAAATATTAAATACATTATTATTTCTTTATATTTCTTTAAAAGTTTATTAATTTTTTTAAAGTATTTTTCATAAATCAAAATAGTTATATAAGAGATAACCCCTATAATTGAAGTTAAATAGCCAAAAATTAACCAAGGACTATGATAAGTAATTTTAATATTATGATTACCATTAGATACTTTAAAACCTAAAAAGGCATTATTTACTATTTCTGATTTAACTTCTTTATTATCTACATAAGTTTTATACCCTTTATCAAAAGGTAAACTAGTAATTATATAACCGGAAGTATCTAAATTAACTTGACCCGTAATAATACTTTTGGCTTTATCTATTTTTATATTTGTTAAATTTTGATAATCATTAGGATTAAAATCATAAGTATATACTTTAAGATTATTAATTTTATAATTACCTTTAGTTATTTTTATATCTAAACTTTCTAAATTACCATAAGTAGGAATAACATATTCAAATTCATAATTTTGATTATGATACATCCATTCATTACAAGTAAGTTTATTTTTAATACCATTAATCGTTATATAATTATCGCCCTCTTCACAAGATGGATGATGAGCCATATTAAATTTAATTAGTAAGTATTTACTAGTAATTGGTTTAGATAATTCATAGGTATATTTTTTAGTTTTATCAATAGTAAATTCATAAGTTTCTGAAACATATTTATTTAATTCTTTTAAATTAGTTTGATAATCTAAATATACTAAATCATTTGTTAAAGGATGTTGCAACATATATTCTAAATTATAAGGAAATTCTAACTCTTTATATTCCATATAACTTCCATAAGAATTAGTAGCGTAAATAATAGGATAAGCATTTTCATTATAGTATAAATTTATACCATCTTCTTCAGCAATTTTTTCATACATTACTCCTGGACTATTTTTACTAATTACATATTTAACACCCATAAAATTATAATATAGTTCATTATTTGAACCAGCCATAACAAAAGAATTACGACTTACTATATTATTAGCAATTTCTTCATTATAAAAATCACCATAATATTTATTATAATTTGAAGAATACATTGATATTCCATAATAATTCGGAGCATAATACTTATTAGATGTTTCTAAAGTATATAATAAATTATAAGTACGATAAAAATCATTTTGAGGTAATTTATCTACTAATTTAGCAACACTTTTACTGTTGATATCTTGATACTTTTCAACACTTACAAAACTTTCATCAATATTGGTATTATAATAATGAATTATTAATATAAGTAATAAAGGTATGTAGACAAAGACTTCTTTTTTATATTTAGTAAGTAAGTATAAAGCCCCGAGCATAATTAGAATATCTAATGATAAGAATAACATTTTTTCATTTGTTTTAATTACTAATATTAAGATTATTAAACCCAAGGAAGCGATTAATAATTTTTTCATATCAATATTTTTGTCTTTTATTTCTTTAATTAATTTAGCCGTTGTAAAGATATATAAAATACTTAAAGGAATTAATACTTTACCTCTAATATATAAAAATCCATTTAATATATACATAAAAAAGGGAATAAATGTTAAGATAATCAATACAATATTTAAAAATATATCGCCTTTATTTTTCTTTTTAGATAATAATAAACCAATAGGACTTAATAACATTAAACCAGTTAATCCCATACTAAATGATTTATAAGTCACTTCATCAAAATTAGGAATTAATAAATCAATAAGGGAAATATCACTTTTTAAAGTTCGACCAGTTTCTAAAATAATATTAGCAGTTGGAATTAGTAAAACGCCCGCCATTAAAATAGGAATAATTATTCTAATAGATGCCTTAAATAAATCCAACCAAAAATTTTTTAATTTAAAATTTTCTTTAGCCAATAATTTATATAAACCATATATTAATATACATAATAAACCCGGAACACTATAATAATAATTAACCATAATCATTAAAAATGTACTTATCATTAAAAGACCAGATTTATTTTTATTAACATATTTATCTACACCCATTAAACTTAAAATAACAAATGGTAAGTTCCAAACAAACATTATGTGATGATGGAAATGATAAGTAAAACCTAAAGTTAAAAAAGATAAGGCTAAAAATAAAGAAGTAGGATTACTAAATTTATTATTATTTAAAAATTTATAAATTAAAATACCACTTAAAATATATAAAACTATACTAGCCATTACAATATAATTAGTCATATTTATAAAAGGTAAAATATAAGATATTAAAATAATGGGACTTAATAAACCATAATAACTAAAATTAAAAATGTTTTGTCCTGCGCCAATATTTATGGCTAAATTAGGTAAGATATTTTTGGTTTCATAAAAAATACTTCTTAAATAATCGGGAATAACAATATGTTGGCTAATCCAATCGGTATTTGAACCATAATAGTTATTAACTCCAAGTAATAAAAATACTAATAATAAACCATAGATAACAATTATAAAATAATTCTTTTTATTGCTTTTCATATAATCTCCTAAATACTTAAAAATATTATACCACAAGTAGTTTCGGGTAGCAATTTAAGTTAAGACATTTAAAAAATCAAGGTTTATTTTCCTTGACTTTTATTTTAACGTCCCGAGAATCTGCCACCTTTATTTGGATAACCTGGAGGATTAATAATATAAGCATTAAATTTTGATAAGGCTAAATCGCCAACGGCTCCGAAGAAATGTCCCTCGGCAAGGCCATAATGTAGATGGGCTCCGGTTGTACAACGGTCATATGACATTGTAGATTTACCACCACCACTATGGGCTACTACATCAGTCACTTTTACTTCTTGACCAACTTTAACTTGAATATCTTTTAAATGCATAAAGACATAAGTATATTTTTTACCTTGAACAATTGTCCAAATATATAACATATTACCACCACAAGATGATTTTCTGACAATGGCTCCAACTTGCCCATTAGCAGTTGGATAAACTGGTGTTCCCTCGGGAACGGCCATATCTATACCTTTATGGTTAGAACTAGCACTGGCTGTTGGTCTATTACGATAACCAACTACACTAGTTATTTTGGCACTATAAACTGGTTTTAACCATTCTTTATTATTAGTAATTGCATTAACACAAGCAATTAAATCTTCATCTTCTTTACAGCCAAAATCTTCATAATACTTTATTAATTCTTTCATTGAATTAATTTCTTCTTGAATTGTTACGGCTCCCTCTTCAAGTTCTGCTAAAGTATCGCCTAGTTCATCAATACTATTTTCATAATTAGTAATTTTTTTGGCTAAATCTTCTTGATATTTTACTAATTCTTTTTGTAATTTTTCATTAGAGTCTGTTAACAATTCTAATTTATTAAGTTCTTTTTCATTATATTCGGCTATTTGACTAATCGCATCATAACGCATAATAAGTTCGGTCATTGAAGATGCTCCCGTTATATAAGAAGCATATACATTTTCGCTTTGTAATTCTTGATATAATCTAATTAAATCTTTAGATTCATCTTTAACTTGTTCAATTTCTTTATCGGTATTGGCTATTTCAACTTTAATATCTTCTACTTCGGCTCTGGCTTTAAATACTTCATTTTTAGCATTTTCCATATTTCTTTTACTGGCTTCAATTTCGGATTTAGTTTTCTTTTTCGCAGCATCTTGACTAGCCTTTTTGGCTTGTAAACTACTTAATTGCCCTCTTAATTTTTTTAAGGTATCGCCCTCTTTTATCGCGGCTTTAACAAAAGATAATGAAAATACAAAGGAAAATAAAGTTATAAAAGTTATAAATAAAGTTATCTTCTTTTTCATATTTTCAAATACTTTCTAACGGCCATTAAACTACCAAACATACCAATAATTGAACCTAATAAACCAATTATAATGGCAATGTTAAAGATAAAATTATAAGGATTAATTAAAGTAATTAAATCAGTGACTAATTGTCCTCCCAATAAATCATATGCAATAATATAACCATAAATACTAATTATTATGGGAATTAAAGAACCTAATAAGCCAATGATTAAACCCTCAAAAACAAATGGTAATTTAATTGCCATATTACTACTACCAACTAATCGCATAATTTCAATTTCATTACGTCTTGAATAAATTGTTAATTTAATTGTATTAGTAATTAAAAAGGCTGTTACAAAAATTAAAGCAATAACAATTACTAAAGTTGTCTTTTCAACAACATCAAATACCCCAATGATATTATTGACAATACCCTCGCCATAATTTGCTTTAGAAACTTTATCCATTCCTTTTATTTCAGTAGCAATTTTTTCTAAATCATTAACATCTTTAACCGTTATAATAAATGAGTCATATAAAGGATTATCTTCATAGTTATCTAAAACATTTCCTAAATATTCACTCATTTCAGTTTTCCATTCATCTTTACTTTTATAAGTGACTTCGTTTACTCCTTGTATTTTTTCTATTGTTGATTTTAAAAATGTCGCATCATCATTAGTTGCGGTTTCATCTAAATAAACAACTATTGTTAATTCATTTTTTAGTATATTAGTAGCATTATCAACATTACCCGCTATTATTAAAGATAAAGATACTACCATTAAAGTAATAGTTGCACATAATATAGATGCCATACTTAAACTGAAATTACGAAAAACACTTTTAAAAGCATCTCTAATACTTCTTCCAATTATTCTAAATGCTTTCATGAGATTTGTAACTTCCTTTCAAATAATCGCCAGTTAAAACTCCGTGTTCAATTAATAAAACTCTCTTCTTCATTCTATTAACGATTTCTTTATCATGAGTAGCCATAATAACAGTTGTTTTTAACTCTTTATTTATATTATCAATTACTTTCATAATTTCTTTACTAGTATCAGGGTCTAAATTACCGGTTGGTTCATCACAAATAAGTAGTCTTGGTTCATTTACTATTGCTCTTGCTATACAAACTCTTTGTTGTTCACCACCAGATAATTGATGGGGAAAACTTCTAGCCTTTTCTTTTAAGCCAACTCTTTCAATGGCTTTTAATACTTTAGGCCTTATTTCACTGGCTTTTAAACCTAAACACTCTAAAGCAAAAGCCACATTTTCATAAACTGTAAGTTTGGGTAGTAATTTAAAGTCTTGGAAAACTACACCAATCTTTCTTCTTAATTTATATACTCGGCCATTTCTTAATTTAGCCACATTAACACCACCAACTATTACACTACCTTTAGTTGGTTTTTCTTCTCGATATAACATTTTTATAAACGTTGATTTACCACTAGCAGTATGTCCAATTACAAAGACAAATTCTCCCTTATCAATTTCCACTGATAAATCGGCTAGGGCTGTTACTCCTGTTGAGTAAGTTTTATTAACGTTTTTTACCTCAATAAACTTCATATTCTTTACTCCTATTTAATTATATCAAATAAAGTCCATTATAGAAATGGTAAATTTGACCTCTTGACACCGCCTTGAACTTGGTAACAATCATTGATTACAAAGAAAGCATGTGGATCTAATTCTAATATTTTGGCTTTAAATAAATTAACATCTCGATTTCTAATAACACACATTATCATTGCCCCTTTAATATGGGAATAACCTCCAACAGTAGGAAATATTGTATAACCAGTTTTAAAAGTATCATTAATTAAATCTTTGACTTTATTGCTTTCTCTTGTATATATCATAAACTTTTTACTATCTGATACACCACTAGATATTTTATCAACTAAAACAGAACCAATTACTATTATAATAATGGCATATACGGCTCTATCAACGCCAAAGACAAAAGCACCGGCTAAAATAATAAAGATATTAAAGATTAAAACACCTTGACCCTCACTCATATGTAAATATTTACAGCCTAATCGTACTAAAACATCACTACCACCAGTTGAATAACCAAATTTATATACTAAACCACTACTTACACCATACAATATACCGGCTAAAACAACAGTTACTAATATTTCTTCAAATACTAAATAATGTCTTAAAAATATAGCCATTGGGCCAGTTAAAGTTATAAATAAGGGATATAAAAATGTACCAATTACAACTCTTTTAGTTTCTTCTTTACCTAAAAATATATAACTAACAATTAATAATATAAATGACGAAATATATATAAATGCTTGAGCGTTAAAACCACTTAAATGTTCAACAATTATACCAAGTCCACTCATTCCACCGACAACAATATCATTCGGTAAAAAGAATAAGTTATAACACAACGCTAAAAGATATGTTCCTAAAACAAATGAAACACCTATAACAATAATTTTACCAGTATCTTTACTAGTTAATTTTTCTTCCTTTTTCATTCTATCTACCCAATTATTATTATAGCGAAGTTTTTAAATACTTGCAATAGAATTATTGGGCTAAACTATTTGTAAATTCCGGATATAAGTTTATTAAATTATCGTATAATTCAGAATATAATACTTCTTCATCTTGAGCAATTAATGGTTCACATTCAATTAAATCTTTTATAAAACGTTGAACACTCCCTATTGTAAGATATTCTTTTTCTAAATCATCATAAATAACTTTACCTAATACTCTAAAATAATAATACCATTCATTAAATGAAATTAATTCGCCACTTTCTAAACGACACATAGAAGATACTACTATATCAATAAATTGTGAATTATCCATAATTATTTCCCTTCAATCGAGTATTTATATTATCACATCTAATAATTCCAAGCAAGTTTTTTCTAAAAGAACATATAATTTAACGAGGTGAATCAATTTGAACGGAAATTTTTATCAAAATCCAACTTTTCCTACTAATCAAACACCAATGCCATCTATACCATCAAGTCCTCCGGGAAATATTTCTTCAAGTAGTTTAATGCCAATGGAACAAAGTTATATTGAAAATATTTTAAGACTTAATAAAGGTAAAAGAGTTAATGCTTATGTTTCTTACCCTGATAGTAGTGAATGGCAAAATAAAATATATACAGGCATAATTGAAGAAGCCGGTCGAGACCATTTAATTATGAGTGATCCAACTAATGGAAATTGGTATTTAATTAGAATGATTTATTTAGATTATGTTGAATTTTTTGAAAGAATTAATTATTCACATGATTATTCTGAAAAAACATATTAAAAAGCCGAAATTTTTCGACTTTTTATTTGGTGGCGAGAACAAGCCGCGCTCCGATGCTGCCATTGACAGCACCAGTGTTCCTATTGAAGTTGAACTGACCCGCTAGACCGCCGTCATTGTAATTGCCACCTCGATTGAACCAAGGATTGCCAGAGTCCACGAAGTTCGACATGTCGGTGTAAGAAAGTTATTAAAGTAAATGAAACAAATTTTTACAACCTATGACCTACATTTATATTTATTGTGAATTAATGATGTATGAAATTAATAATTCACTATAAATGCCTTTAATGTTTATCTGTCCCCACCGCTTAAAAAGAAGAGCGGTGGGGACTATTTCAAAGAAATTAAGCAAATAATTTGCCATTACATTCGCAAATTATTTAGTGGCGAGAACAAGCCGCGCTCCAAGGGGCCATCGACAGCACCAGTGTACCTAGTGAAGTAGAACTGACCGGCTAGACCGCCGTCACTGGAAGCGCCACCTCGAGCGAACCAAGGAGAGCCAGAGTCCACGAAGTTCGAAACGTCGGTGTACCAACTACTATGATATCTTAATGTACCTGGTGTTGAGCCTTGACCTACTGTTCCATCTCCATCATAATATTGATAAAACGGTCCCATCTCTCCAGTAGCATCCCCTAGTATTCTCTTTGTATATGTATTTACTCCACTATCTGCTGGATAAATATCTACGTAATTTTTATATGTTGTTTTTAATTCGGTATCGTCTGTAAATCCACTATCTTTTACTTGTCCTCCCATATATGCGGCCATATATTCATTGGCACCACCACTCATATCATATACTCCATATATATTTCCAGTAGTACTTGCTAGATATCCGGCGCCACTATTATAGGCTTGCGTTTTATCTTTTTCTTTACTTGTTCCAGTTTCTCCGAATCGTTTTTCTTGATTGCTATTGGCGGCTGCTCCATAGCCGGTCACATAATCTGAAGCATTATTAACATTTATATTACTTCCTATTCCATATATACTATGTGATAAGTATGCTACTGCTCCCCATTCTGTATTTTTCATCATATGACTTTCAAGTTGACGATTATAATTATATAAACTTAAGAAGAAGTTTTTTACGGTATTATTTCGCCATGAATTGACATTGGGTTTTACTATTACTCTTTTACTATTATTTGCATTAATTTCTGCTTTTGCTGTTGTCCAACTTGATGTATCACTTATTGGATTTCCATTATCGGATGTTTGATTATACCCGGTTTCAAATTTGCCGACCCATATACCATTTAATTTTTTATCTCCTAGATTAAAGGCTGGATGAGTATAATATTCTCCAAGCGTTTCTGCTTTCTTTTCGGCTTCACTTGCACTTTCAAATTTGATATCTATTATTCTTGGTTTATTAAATGCATTTTGGGGAGAGGTTTCATAATTAGTATCGGTTAATTTTGTTGTTAATCTAGGAGCACTATTATAATCTTCAGTATTGGCTAAATTCCACAATTTATAACTATATCTTGGTATCCATACGAAATAACTTTCTATATCTTTTTCTAGAATTATATCTCCCGTTTTATAATTTGCATTACTTGGTTTATCAACAAGTAGTACTGCATTAGCCCATCTTTTTTCTGAATAATCATACCATTTTGTTTTTAAATTAGCATAATGGACTGTTCCATCACTATCTAATGTTATTGGTATTAACTTTTTTGTTGTACCATCCACATCTAGTACTGGGTCTGCTCCATTTAATGTTTTATCAACCCAATTATCTTTTAACAAACCAGATTTTTCATATAATTCGTCAATGGCATCTTGAACATTATCATACTTACCACCACTAGTT
>CANRCL010000010.1 GCA_947629115.1 uncultured Bacilli bacterium
TATGGGTTTATTATTAATTTCGGATATCCAAATCAAAACTTTATATCATTTCGGATTTCGTTATCAAAATGTACATATTTTATAAAATGTTATAAAAAAAGAAATAGAGAAATTTTACAAATAAACTTACAATTCTTCTCTATTACTTATAAAATCAACAATATTAACATTTTTAATGCCCTCAATATTTCTTTGTAAAATTAAATCTAATGTAAATAAATATCTAGGATACATCTCTTTTATTGAATAGAATGGCTTATATTCTCTATCTTTAGTTTTTTCTTCATTAATATTTTTAGCAACTTGAATATAAAAATATTCATCTATACCTTTTCTAGCAATAAAATCACATTCTAAAGCCCCTATTTTGCCTACACTTAAACTATAATTATGACTTTTTAAATAAGAAAATAAAATATTTTCTAAAACTGGGCCATAATTTATACGATTATCAGTATTTATTGCATAATAAATACTTAAATCGGCTAAATAATATTTTTTTGATCCCTCTAAAACTTTTTTTGATTTAATATCAAATAATTCACAAGGATAAATAATTTTAGCATTTTCTAAAATATCTATGTAATTTTTAATTGTTCTTCTATCAATAGTTAATTTAGCAGTATTAACTAAATAGTCATAAATACTTCCAATTGATATTATATTTCCAAAATTATTTATTACAAATTTTTGAATAATTTCAAATAATGACGTATCTTTAATTTTTCGATGTTTTTTAATATCTTTTTCAAATATTTGATTAATAACACTTTGTGTATATAACAATTTGTCTTCATAATTATCATAATTTAAAGAACCTGGAAAACCACCATTTCTAATATATTCTTCAAATTCTAAATATATATTAGAATTAATTTCTTTACCTAAAAACTTTTTCATATCGACATATTCATAAAAATTTAAAGGTAGCATTTCTATTTCTATATATCTTCCAGTTAGTTTAGTAACTAATTCGCCACTTAATAAATAAGAATTAGAGCCAGTTAAAAATATTGAAAAATTTCCTTCTTCACGGTAAGAATTAATTACTTTTTCATAATCAACTATATTTTGAACTTCATCAATAAAAAGATATTTAAAATCATCATCTTGAATTTTACTATCAATAGTTTGTTCAAGTTCCAATGGAGTAATAATATTTTTATATTCTTTACTATCTAATTCAATATAAATTATATCTTTATCTGCCACTCCATTTTCTTTTAACTCTTCAATAATTGATTTTAATAAATATGATTTACCACATCTTCTAATTCCGGTAATTACTTTTATCATTGAATCGTGATAAAATCCTCTAATTTTACTTAAATAATCTTCTCTTTTATAAATTTTTTCCATAATAATTAACTCCAATACTATATAAAATATATATCATTTTATAATAAAAAAGTCAAGTTATCGACCACTTTTAGGGCATAAATGGTCAAAAGTGGTCGATAACTCACTATTTTTTATATATTTTTCTTTATTTTTTAGATATAAAAACTCGCATATAGCGAGTTATAAATCATTGTTCTTTCTTCTTTAATTTTTCTTCTTTTCTTCTTTGTTTATCTTTTTTTCTCTTTTCTTTAGGACTAATATCTTTTAAAAATTCATCTTCATCATTATCTTCTTCAATTATTATATTTTCTTCTTTTATTTCTTTCTTTTCTTCTATTTCATTTTTATCTTTTTCTTTATTTTTTCTTTCTTTTTTATTATCTCTCTTACTTAAAACATCACTATTATTTAAAATAATTTTCTTTAATTTCTTTTTACCACTACTTAAACTAATAATACAAATGAAAGATAAAAGCAAAGATACTCCAAAAGCCACAATTACATAAAGATAAATTTTATTAGTTTCTTCTAAATCATCTAGTTGTTTATGGTCATAAGAAGTAAAAGTTTTATTTATTGAATCATAAACATAAAAATCTTTATCTCCTGTTTCAATATTCATACCATAAACAACAAAGTTTTTAGAATTATCATTATATTTATAAACATCATAATCAATATCATCTATTTTTTCTTTAGTTTTAATAAGTCCATTTACTTCTTTATCATAATCTAAAATAATTATTTTTAAACTAGTACCCGTAGTTTCAATATATTTATTATAAGTATTATTATTATAAATATAATTAGTAATTGTTCCATCATTTTCTTTTAATCCTACTAAAGTATAATTAATTTTATCATTTACACAAGTGGGAACTTTAAAACCATCTATTTCTATTTCACTTTCTGTAAATAAATCAGGACAAGTATAATTATTTCTTAATTTAACAACCGTAAAATCTTTATTATCCACTTTTACATTAATTGGATTTTGGTCAATTACATTAACTGCTAAATTATAAGTTTTTTCACTACCATTTTGAGCCCTTACAACAATAGCAATATTATTCGTTCCAGCAGCGACTTCAATGGTTCCATCTCCTTGAACAGTGGCTGTATTATCATTTTTTGTGGCTTTAACATTAACACTAGTAGTACCCTCTGGAACATTTACCACATAATTTAAATTATCTTTAGAAAATTCTGGAGTTAGTTCATAGCCTTCAACTACTAAACTTTTTAAATTATTATCTTTTGAATAACTAGCCTCTAATTCTTTTTGGGTAATAATTTTAATTGTTTTACTACTACTTGTTAAAGAAAGTTCTGATAAATCTGCAAAAGCATAGGCTTCATAACTACTAACAGATATTTTAGTTGAACCAGTTTTTAAAGTTTTAAAAGTAAAAGTATAAGTTTTTGATTTAACTCCCGTAGTTGATGCAGAAGCCATTACTGTTCCTCCGGCCTCGGCTGAAGATGAAGTAAGTTGTAAATAACTTTTATCATAATTAAGTTGCATTTGCCAACTACCAATTCCTGTGCTACTAGAAAGTTTAACGGTAACTGATACTTTATTACCTACTACGGCTTGACTAGTTCCCGATACGGTAATAGAACCACTAGCGGCATTAACAACATTAGGTAAAATAATTAAACTAATTACAAACATCAATAATTTTTTTAATCTTTTCATATTTACAATCCTCCTCTTTTATTGTTCAATTGTATAAGTACCTAAAATACTTTTTTGAACTTGTAATAAATCTAGCGCATTAACTACACCATCATCTGATGTATCACCGGCTAATTTATAAGAACCACTTAAAGTATAAGTACCTAAAATATTTTTTTGAACTTGTAATAAATCTAGGGCATTAATAATTCCATCACCTGATGTATCACCATTAATTATGACTTCTAAAGTTTCACTTTTTTCGAAGTTATCAATAACTACTTTAAAACCAGTACCAATTAAACCATCTGATACTAAAGTATCTTTAGCATTTTTTATAGTTATACTATTAGCCCCTGATATACTTTCTAAAGCACTTTTAACAGCACTTACTTTAGTATTTGGTTTAATACCAGATATTTGATTACTAGCATATTTAAAACCACTACTTACAACAATTGTACTAATATCCACAGTTGTTTTAGTTTCTTCATCAGGTACTTCTACGGCTCCGTTATTATCAGCATAATTTTTATCATTCATATTATTATAAACTGGAATATAAAAAGCAAAAACATTATCTAATAAATTTAATTTTTTATAAGTATTATATGCCGTTTTAGCCTCACTAGAAGGCGCTGCTATATTAGTCATATATTGATGACCATATAATTTATTACTTTCAACAGGGACAACATTATATTTTTGAAGATAATTAGTATATTGTCCTTTATTTATATAACCACTAGCAATTTGACTTGCTCCCCCTTTAATCGCTGCATGAAGACCAGACCAATTATTTTTTTTAGCATATTCCAAACCACAATAACTAGTACCATATGTAGTAGCACATACATCACTTACACCAAAATTATAAAAATTATAAAATCCTTGATAGCCTTCATAAACACCACTATATAAGTTATATAAAGAAGTACTACTACCCATTTCTTGTAATATTCTTGAAGAAATAAAAATTGGGCTAACATTTTCTTCACTACCAACTTGAGAAATAACTTCTCCTAAATTATTACCTAAATTATTATGATATTTATAAAATTCCGCATTACTAATAATATTGGTAACTGCCCCCGGATATAATTCTTTTAAACCCTCATCATATTTTAAATATTCAAATTGAAAAATATAATTTTCAGTTAACCAATTACGAGGGTCCATATAATAAGCAACAGCACTAGATGAGGCTGGATACCAAGTTTTAGTATATTGATTTTTACAAGTTGTATCTATATTAGTTGGCACACTACTAGCAATATAACTTTTTCCACAAGCACTTTCACTTTCAACAGCACTACTCCAATCAAGTCCTGTTAAAATTGGTTTAAATTGCCAATTAGAATGGGCCTCACTTAAACTACATAAACTTGGCCAATAACTAGATGGAAAACCTAAATCGCTAAATTTTTTTTCACATTCTTTAGTTGGTGTTTCATTATAAACTACTTTTTCAATAGTCATATATTTACTACAAACAAAACCCGTCGCACTACCCTCATAATACATTTTATACCAACCATCACAGTCATCACTTTCACTTTTATGCAATGTATCATCGACTAAAGTATAAGCACTTCCTTTAGTAAGAGTTTTTAAAGATGAATAATTAGTTCCTGGTCCACTTCTTAAATTAACACTTTCTCCAGTTAAAGTTCCTTTATAGACATCAGCAAAACAAATATTCATATTAACTATGAATACAAGAACAAAAATAAATATCATTAGTAATTTATTTTTCTTCATTACCTATGCCTACTTTCTTCTTCTATTTTATCATATTTTTAGCATTTTTTTGTGAAACCATAAAAATAAGTGTCAAATATTAGTATAAAATTGACACTTTTTATTCTAGTATATTCAAATTATAGATATTATAATATTAGTAAGGATTGATTTTATGAATAAACATTATGATGGAATAGACATCTTTTTTATAATTACAATATCTTTTTATTTTATAATTCTCTTTTTATTTGTTTCCACTTTTATTCTAGGATACTTTGAAGTTATTTATAATGATTATTTTAAACATCCTATTAAAATAACTAAACCTAAAATAGAACCTCAAGAAATACCTAAAGTTAAAACTTATCATAAAATCTATAAAAGTAATATTTCATATGTAAAAAAAGTAAATTAATTATGATTCAATTTTAGTGCTTGAATTAATCCTTTATATCTTTGCTTATATTCTTTAATATTTTTTTCTAAATCCATTATTGGTGTATTAAAAGTATTAGAACTTAATTTTAACCATACAGGGTCTTCATGGATTATTTCAATTAATTCCTTATCAGTTGCATTTTCTAAAGATTCATATATTTTATTTAAAAATTTCTTTATATCACTTGGTATAATTACTTTTTCTTTATTGACTATAATATTTTCTTTTACTACTGGTCCATCATTATCAGCCAAAAAATCATCTGATATTAATTTTTTATTATAACAGGCTAAATAAACAACTTGGGTCAAAAACAAATATTTATTTAATCGGTTATTATTTTCATTAAATAAAATATTCTTTGAATCTTTATTTAAAAAATATTTAGCAACCACTTCAGCCTTTAACATTTAATCACCTCTATTATTTAGCAGATTTTAAACAAAATTCTAAAAAAATATTCAAATTAGTATTTTGTTGTTTTTTTAATTTATTAACTAATTCCTTAATTTGTATTTCATCATTTTGTTCATACTTTGCATCTGTAGGAAATAATTTAATATATTCTTTTTTTCTTTTAATACCACTTTTTTTGAAAGGAACATTTGCCATTTCTAAAACTGTTTCTAATTCCGGACTATTATAAATAGGAACAATATAATTATAAGCCCAATGCTTTTCAAACATTTTACCACTTATAAAATCTACTTTTTGACTTTCCGTACAATCATCAGTATCCATAATAATAAAAATTTTAAAATCATCATCTATTCTTTTACCATCTTTAGTTAACTTAATATCTTCATATTCTCTTATAAAACTTTTAAAATTTTTAAATATTTTATTATTAAGTGTATTTTTTAAACTAGTTATTTGGATGGCTTTTTCACCATTTTTATCACTATATATTTCTAATTTTAATCTAAGTTTATTTTTTATATATTGGCATATTTGCTTTTCTGATTTGCCGTGAACAATTACAACTGCTTTAGTATAATTTAATTCCCGCATTATATATTCCTATTCTAAATTTTCAATTAATTCATCAAAATCAATATCAGTAAACATAGGAATTCCACCATATATGCCATTTAAATATTTTTTTCTTGGATTATTATTTTTATGAATTCTGCCAACAAAATCTGTTATAGCAATCAATTCTTTTTCGGCATTTTTATTAGCATTAAAAACATAAATACTATCTTTAGGAATAGATGATTCAATTAACATTGTATTATGAGTTGTAATTATTAATTGTCCTTTAATATATTTATTAATACAAACAAGTAGATTTTTAACAAGTAAATCATGAATTCCTGTATCAAGTTCATCAATAATTACTATTTGTCCTTCACAAGCCGAAATTAAATAAGGAATAAGTTCTAAAATATTTTGAGTTCCAGTAGATTCAAGTTTAAAATCAACATCAACAATTTTTCCATATATCATCTTTTTTAAAAACAATTCATAATTTATAAAATCATCTTTAATAGTTTTTTTATAATAAACTTTTTTAATATCAGTATATAAAGAGGTAAATATTTCATTTAAAAGATATTCATTTTTATTAAGTTCTTTTTCTTGTTTTAATGGTACTTTACCATTTTCTAAATCATTTATCAAACTATGAGATATTCCAATAATTCCAAATTCACCATAATTACATTTAATTTTAGTATTTATTAGTCTTAAATATAATAAAACATTAATTAAACTTTTAGAAATATTTTTATTTATATAATCTCTTTTTTTATCTTCCATTTCATAAGACAAAATAGATAAAAATGAATGTCTTCCCCAATATTTATTTAACAATTCTAAAAATTCTCGATAATAACTTTTATCATTAAAAATACTAGCATTTATTTTCATATTAAATTTATTTAAATCAAAAAAATAAGTTTGATTTTTACTAATAACATATTCTAATTTTTCTGCTACTATTTCTTCATTATTCATCTCAATTCGGTAAACACCATTTTTCTTTTTATAAATAAAACCAAATTCCAAAACCATATTATCTTTTGAATCAATTGTTTTACAATCATTAATTATCATTTTAATATCTTTAAAATTATTTCTAAAATTCTTTTCCCAATCCCAAAAATCTGGATATTTAATATCTTCAGAATGATTAATTATTTTTTTTAAAGTTTCAATTGATGACATCGTTCTCATTGTTTCATTTAAAGTATAAAAAGAATTAGCAAAATTTGATTTTCCAATACCATTTTCACCATAAATTAAAACTAATTTTTTAGGAGTAGTTTTTGTCTTCATAAAATCGACTTGAAAATCGACTAAAGATTTATAATTTTTCAATTTAACATATTTTATCATATTCTTTTGCCCTTTCTTTAATTAGTATACTATATTATACGTAAAAAGTCGATTAAAAATAGCGCTATTTTTTACAAAATTGTTATATTTTATACCATTTTTATAAAATTTATTGTTTAAAAAAAGATTAGTTTCCTAATCTAAATCATAATTATATACTCCATGAATCTTTTTTAAATCATTTTCAGTAGGTTGAGCCACTACATATTTATCATCTTCTTTAGTTACAGTAAAAGTAATTGTATATTCAATTCTTTCCGTAGTATTTTTCATTTTATCAAGTTTATAATCTAAAAACTTATTAACATCATATTCCCCATTATCATTATTAAATTCTGTTGGATTATTTTGTAAATAATTTGAAGCATCTTCTTGAGCCCGATGTAAATCATATACTTCTACTTTAGCCGTAATATAACTAACATCATCATCATATTCTTCTTCCGTTATTTCATAACTTAAATCTTGATATTGTTTTTTTAATATATCTCTATAAACATCACTTTGACTACTACTTAAATTTTCTTTTTCAATTGTACTTTCTAAATCTACTAAAACTTCACTGTCTAAAGTCTTATACTTTTTCAAATAACTATCAACAGCATTTTTTGCCGTATTGGCACCACATCCCGTTAAAAGAATACATACTCCTAAAAATAATACAACCAATTTTTTCAAAATAATCACCTATCTATATTATTACTATTATTTTTTATTTTATACATTATTATAAGATAATTTAATTAATTCATAGATACTATATTCTTTTTCCGTTAATTCTCCCTCTAATTTTTTTAACATATTTTTATACATAGTTTCTGTATTATCTAATAGTTCATTAAACCATTCTAAATAAATATATTTTAATTTACTTTCTTCTTTATTATTATACATATAATCTATTTCTAATTTTAATATTTTTTTAATTTTTAATTCTTGTCTAGTTGCTTTAAAATTCTTATCTTTTTGAATAATTTCATATTCTATTTTAGTAAGACTAATATTATACATAAATTCATTTATATTAATTTCATCTTCTAACATTAAACTGCTTTTATTTATTACTAATCCATCATCATTAAATTCTAAAGCAATACTATTTTTACCATCACTAAATATGGCTGTATATTTTAAATATTTATTTTGTTTTAATTTTGTTTTATTTTCAATTTTTTTAAGTAAATCTTCTTTAACCTTAATTTTTTTACTTCTTAAATTAAGAAATGTTTTTGCATCAATATGAAATAAAGGAATTTTCTTAATATATTCTAATTCATCCTTTTCATCCCATTCATAAAACATAAAATAATTTTCATCAAAATTTAAATATAAATCATAGTAATAGTCCATTAACATTTTCTCCTTAATCTAATTAAAATTAAAAATAATCCAATAAAAAACAAGTCACAATAAATACTCCTAATAATAAAATAAACAAATTCTAAAAAACTATACCCTATAACTAATAAATTTAAATATAAAAAAATAAAAAATAAACCAATGGAGGCTAAAAATATTCCTAATACTAATATTATAAAATTTAACATACTTATCTCTATATTCTATTTATAATTTTTAAAAAATATTATATAATTAACTATGGTGATATTATGGATTATATAATTTATATTATTTTAGGATTTATTCAAGGTATAACTGAACCACTACCTATTTCTTCAAGTGGTCATATATTTTTATTTAAAAATTTATTTAATACTGAAATATTTGATAATTTTAATTTTGAAATAGTTTCTAATTTTGGTTCATTCTTGGCTATTTTATTTATTTTCAGAAAAGATATTTTAGAACTTATTAAAAATTTCTTTGGTTATATATTTAATAAGAAAACAAGAAATAAAAATAAAGATGGTTTTATGTATGTTTGGAAATTAGTGGTTTCCACTTTACCAGTAGGAATTATTGGCGTTTTATTTAATGATTATATTGAAAGTCATTTTAATTCTTTACATTTTTTAGGTTTTACTTTCTTATTTACGGCTTTAATGCTTTACATTGTTAGAAATATTAAAGGCGAAAAAGATAGCAAAGATATTACTTTTAAAGACGCTATAATTATTGGCTTATTTCAAATGATAACGGTTCTTCCTGGTATTAGTCGTAGTGGTACTGTTTTAGTAGCGTGTCTTATATGTCATTTAAAAAGAGAAGATGCTTTAAAATATACTTTTATGTTATATTTCCCAGTAAGTGCTGGTACAATGCTTATTAAAATTCCTGATTTAATGGGTACATCTAATAGTTTACTTTTACCTTATTTATGTGGAATGTTAGTGGCTTTATTTATTACATATCTTTCTTATCGTTGGTTAAGTAATATCGTAAAAAAAGGAAAACTTTGGAAGTTTTCCATCTATTGTTTATGTTTAGCCCTATTTATATTTATTTATTTTAGATAAGAGGCCTTGGGCTTCTTTTTATTGGTAATTTTTTTGAACAAATTTTACTAAATCAGCCCCTGAATTTTGATTAATTATTTTCTTTTGATTATTAATCATTGTTTTTTGTAATTTAGGATTATTTAAAAGTTTTTCTAATGCTAAAATTACTTCATCAATATCGGTGGCTTTTAAACTCATTTTATTTTGTGAGAAAAAATCAGCATTATAATTTTCTACACCCGGAATAGGCATCATATGAATAAGAGGTTTATTTAAAGTTGCTACTTCACTAGTAGTGAGCCCTCCTGGTTTTGTAATAATAACTTTACTTTTTTGCATATATTCATTCATATTATTAATAAAACCTTTAACTATTAAATTAGGATTATTAATTTTCTTTAATTCATTAAATAATTTTTCATTATTACCACATATAACGACAAATTTAACATCGGTAAAATGGTTTAGTAATTTTTCAATAAGTTCTTGCATTTTTCCAAATCCCATACTACCGGATGTTATCAAAACTGTATCATCACATTTCATTTTAACATTTTTAAAATCTGACGCTACGGGGATACCTAAAGGTAATAAAATTTTCTTTTTAAAACCTTTTTTAGTAAATTCTTTTATCAATAATTTACTAGGGATTACAAAATAATTAGGTGTAGTTTCATTCCAAAAAGGAATACATTCATAATCGGTAGCAACATTGATAAAATTAATAGGATGTTCTTTTTTTATTTCAGTTAAAGTCATACTTGGAAATAAATGAGTACAAATCATTAAATCATAATTATTTTCTTTGATATAATCATAAAGTTTTTCTTTCGCGAGTTTATTTAATAAGTAAACGGGACTTTTAATGTTAGTCTTATTATAAATTTCTCCTATTTTATAGACACCTTTAAAAATAGCACCATTTCCTTTAGTAGAATCTAAATATAATTTTTCAATTAAAGAAGCCGTTTTTTCACCAACTAAATCTAAATAATTTTGAAAATCACACTCAATATTATTTTTTTTAAATTCTGAAACGATATATTTGGCACAAGCATTATGTCCTCCACCAGTACTACAAGATAAAACTAATACTTTCATGATTACTCCCAACTATTATTAAACATATTTTTTAAATAATCCCGGTTAAAAGTATTATCTAATAACTCTTCAAATTTATTAGAGGCCGGAATACCTTTTTCCCAATCTTTGGCTCTATTAACTGCAACAACGGTAAGAATAATATCAAAGACTAGAAATATACTTAAAGATACCATAATTATTTTACCTACTTTAGGTTTAATTTTAGCAATTAATTTCATTACTAAAGGATAAGCATATTTAATCCAAAGAACTCCTAAAACACCCCAAAAAAATGAATACATTAAAGCAATTCGACCATTAATATTTAAAAATTTTTCAGAATAATCCCAAGCCGAAAAACCAACAACTAATTCCATTCCCCAACTCATTATATATTCTAATATTGAACCGCCAACAAAACTTAAAACAAAAATTTTAAAATTTGATAAATCTCTATAACGATATAAAAGAATTGTAAATGCGATAGCACAAATACCATAAGCAAAATTAAATGGTCCAATTACAACAGCCGAATGATTAATTAAAACTCCTTTTTTTAAAAATGTCCATAAAAATTCTATTACATAGCCGGCTAAACAACCAAATATAAAGATATAAAATAAATTATAATAATTTAATTTTTTCATACTATCACTATTCAAAAGTATATCACGATTAGAAGTAATTGTAAAATGAGAGACTATCTTTGCTTTGACTCATTTCTAGTAAATAAATCATTAATGCCAAAGTAATTAAGAATATCTTCTAAAGACAAATTAGTTAAATTATTAGTGACATTAAACATCATTGGAATAATACTCTCATCATTAGCCATTTTCTTTAATAATTCATCAGTTATAATACTTCCAATTAGATATTGAAAACCATTTATAATATTAAAACCATCTTTAAAATAATTTGCTATTATATAATCAATCGTCTCATCAATATCTAAACTACTATCTAAATGAATAACTTGTGTAATATCTTTTTTATTATCTTTTAAATATTTTAATAATTGTAATTTACTTCTTAAAAATATTTTTCTTTCTTCATTATATTGTTTAACTTTCTTACTTCTTAATATTTTGCCATAATTTAAATAATCAAGTAAATCTATTAATAAATCTTTACTTTCAAAAAATATTTGTAAATTATTAATAATTCGAAAATTTAAAATATTATTTATTAATTCTTGAGGATAACCTTTTCTAATAAGATATTCTCCGGCTAATCTTTCAAAGAAAATTGAGGATATTTCACTTGTCGGAAATGCAGGATTATTCCTTGAATTAATTAAATTTAGATAATGAGCAAATTCGTGAACTAATGAAAAAAAGTTTCTTAACGTTTTATTATAAGAAATAGATACCCAGATATTCCCTTTTTCATCTTTATAACAAGAAGAATCATCATCATTCTTTTCAAGTTTTAATACTAAACTTTTTCTCTCTTTCATATTTTCATATATGTTAAACCATTCTTCTGGGGCTTTAATAGCATTAAGAAATTCATAAAATAAAGATTCACATTCAAAGAAAGTCATTTGAGGAACTAGCATACTTGGTTCAAAAAAGTTATGGCTATTTTTGTCAACATAAAGAGCCATTTGATTGGTAATTTCTTGTAAATGATTCATAAAATAAGGTTCATTTTCATTTAAAAAAACTAAAATACTTTCAAGTAATTCATTATAAATATCAAATCTAGTTTCTTCTTTTAACCAATTAATAATTTTACTAGGATTATAACGATACTTTACATATAAAATAAAATCATTTAGTAAATTTTGACGAGCATAAAATATATAAGCCAATTTAATAAATATATCATCAACACTTCCATATTTACTAGGAATATCTAAAGAATTTGGAGTTGTTTGAACTAAATACTCAATATATAAAACATTTAATAAGTCATTATTTTCTATATCAATTTTTCCAAAATATTCATTTTTAATTAAATTATCAACATAATTATCAAAATCAGATATATATACTTCTTGAGGATTTTCAGTAGGTACTAGTGATATTGTTAATTTTGGCATAAGATTTCTTAATATTAATAAATAGTTATTATTAATAATTTTTTTGATATTTGCAATTTGTTTATCTTGTTCTTCTTCATAAATTAAAGTTATATCTTTAATCACTATTTTTGCCATCATACCACCAACAGATAACTATTATATAGAGGATTATTTAGATTGACAAGAAAAAAATTAATTACTTTTTAGTTTTAAAGAATGTGGCTTTAAAAAAATGAACTATTCCAACCAAAAATATTCCAATTATTATAAAAAGGGAATAAGTCTTATTGATAATAGCATAATAGGTAGCATAAATTAAAAGGCCAAAAACATATATAAAAAAGCATATTCGAAAAATATATTTAAAAACATTAGCAATTTTTTCTCTTTTTAAAAGTATAAATAAATTTTCAAAAAATATAGCAATTGAACATATTAAAAAGGGACTAATTATTATTTTTCCCAACATTTGATTTTTAAAAAACGCCCAAGTTAATATTATAAAGACCATTATCGAAACTAACATTTGTCTAATAGTATAGATATTTTTCAAATATAATTTATTGTTATCTTTCATATATTATCTTACTTTCTATTGCAGACTACTTTTTATCCATAATACTTAATTGTGAAAAGATTACACTAAACAAACTAGGTATTACAGCATATCCCGCATTTACTTCTCCTTTATTTATTAGTACATAACCTGCACCAATAAAAGTCAATATACAAAATATAAGTGATAATATTTTAAATATTCTTTTCTTTTTCATATCTTCTCCTATTTATTCTTCTTTTAAAAGCCAATCTATAATATTTAAAACTTTTATGCCATTAAAATCATTATTTATTGTTTTATCCATAGTTAAAATTATTTTTTCATAATTATCATTAATACTTTCAAGACTTCTTACTTCCCTTATTTTAACATCTTCATTGGATAATGATTTAGTAACTTGAAAATATTTTATATCATTGGGATTTTCTGCTATAAAATCAACTTCATATTCATTATTTTTGCCAATACTTACTTTATATCCTCTTCGAAGTAATTCTAAATAAACAACATTTTCTAATAAATGACCTTCATCTATATTTCTAAATCCAAGAATTATATTTCTTAAGCCAATATCAGAGATATAATATTTTCCTAAAGTTTTTAACAATGCTTTACTTTTTATATCAAACCGGTCCGCTTTATACATTATAAATGATTTCTCTAACATATTTAAATAATTATCAATAGTTTGATGATTAGAACTTTCAATTATTTTATTACTATTTAAATAGTCACTTATCTTGGTAGAAGAAATTGGACTTCCTATATTACTAGCCAAGTATTTAATTATATTTTCTAAAAGAGCAGTATCTTTTATTTTATTACGGTCAATAATATCTTTTTTTACTATGGTATTATAAATATCATTTAAATATGATAAAACTAGTTCATTATTATCTTTAATTAAAGTTATGGCAGGAAGTCCTCCATATTTTAAATATTCATTAAATTTATCTAACAAATTATTATTATCATAATTATTAAACAATAAATATTCTTTGAATGATAAAGGATACATTTTTATTTCAATATATCTACCTGATAACAAAGTTGATAATTCACTTGATAAAAGATAAGCATTAGAGCCAGTTATATATATATCAATGTCAAAATCAACTTTAAAAGAATTAATGGCCTTTTCCCATGCCTCTACATTTTGTACTTCATCTAATAATAAATACATTTTACCCTTTTTTATTCTTTCTTCCACATACTTATATAAATCTTTATAATTTCTTATATTATCATATTTAGCAGATTCAAAATTTATATGGATAATATTTTCTTCCTTTATTTTTTCTTCTAACAAATATTCCTTAAACATTAACAAAAGTGTTGATTTACCGCTTCTTCTAACACCAGTTATTACTTTTATAAACTCGGTATCTTTAGCATCAATAATTCTTTTTAAATAATTATCTCTTTTAATCATATTTAATCACCAAATTAATAATAACACAAAAATGCAATTAAGTAAAGTTTTGCTAGTTCATTTGCAAAACTTTATTTTTTACTGTTTTTTGCAAATATACCTAAAAACTTTAAACATTAGAAAACCCGTATAATTACAGGGTTAGTTACCTTCTTCTTTAAATTCTTCTATTGTCATTCTTTTCATAAGTACTTCTCAAATCTACTGATATTTTATCGGTTATCAGTAAATTTGTCATTGTTTTAAAATAAGAGGTAAATAAGAGGTAAAAAAAATAAAACTTCCTAAAATAGGAAGTTAATTTTTAAATGGCGCCCGATGTAGGACTCGAACCTACGACCTAACGGTTAACAGCCGTGCGCTCTACCGACTGAGCTAATCGGGCATTACTCCATTAGTATAATACAATTTATTAAGAAATGTCAATAAATTAATCAAAAATATTATACTATTTCGTAATTTTTTTATTTAATTATAAAAATTTTTTTAATTCTTCAATATTTTTTTCTAAAGTTGATTTTAATTTACCAGCCAAAACTACTATTTCCGCATCTGTATTATTATATGCATTAATCTTTTCAGTTATTTCAATAATCCCTTTATTTGTTCCTTCCATCATCATTTTAGCAATAGTTTGAGTAGAATTATCTTTCATAAGTTTCATTTCACTCATCATTTTGGTACTCATTTTAGCCATAGTTCCTACTTCTTCATTTTGTTTACCATATTTTTTTAAAATGGCTTCGGCCTCTCTTGCTATTTCCAAATATTCTTCTCTTTCTCTTTTTAAAAGTTTCTCAAATTTTTCATTATCAGTTTTAGGACTAACATCGTCAATTCCTACTACTCCCATTTCAGCATTCTTATAAATGTAATTTAAAAATTCTACTTCTTCACTCATATTCTTTTTCATTAAAAAATCACCCTAACCTTAATATGGATGATTTTTATTATTTTATACCTCTTGAACAACCGCAATAATCATTGGTTTACATTCAGTTTCTTCATATAGGTAATTACTTAGTTCTTCTCTAATTTCTATTTTAATTTTATTATAATCTACATATGCTGGCGTAATATTTCTAGTAATAATGCCCTCACAAATCTTTTTTATCTCTTCAATCAAATAGGCAGAATCTTTAACATAGATAAACCCTCTTGTTGTCACTTCTGGTCCTACTAATAAAACTTTATCTTTTTTAGATATTGTCGCACTTATTAAAACAATACCATTTTCAGAAAGCATTTCTCTATCTTTTATAACTAATTCCCCAATATCTTCAGATGAAATTCCATCAATTAAAATATCATTTACTTTAACTTTTTCTAATTTATCAACTAATTTGCCATTTTCAAAAGTAACTACTTCCCCATTTTGTTTTAAAATTATATTTTCAGGTTTAATTCCTAAACGATTGGCTAAATTAGCATTGTTAACCATATAACGATATTCACCTTTAACAGGCATATAATATTTAGGTTGAACTAATTTTATCATTAACATTAAATCTTCACTAGATGGATGATGTAAAATAATTTTATCACTAGGTAAATTAACTATATTACAACCAAACATCGCTAGTTCATTTTCAAGTTTGACTAAAGTTTTTTCATTACTATCATATCTTGGTTCAGCAAAAACTACTGTATCGGTATTTTTTAAATTGATATATTTATCATAACCATGTAATATTTTACTAACATTAGCATAAGGATTAGTTCTTTCATCACAAACTAATAATATGGCATTATCATCATTTATATTGGATAAATCCCCAATTATATTTGGCTCTATCTCTAAATATTTTTCTTTAATAGCAAAATTTACAACATTTTGTAATTTCTTACCCATTATAATTATCTTACGATGAGTATTTCTGGCGGCATTAAATATATCTGTAATAGTATATAAATGATATGGTAATAGAGAAAAGATTATTCTTTTTTCATTATGTTTTATAATATCTTTAAAATAATCTTCTAAACGATGTTGGGGAGATGTATGACCATGACGTTCCGAAAAACTAGATTCACAAAGTAAACACAATACTCCTTGTTTACCAACATAAGCAATCTTACCTAAATCCATATCATAAGAGCCAAGCATTGTTGGGTCAATTACAAAATCTCCGGTATAACAAATAGCACCATCTTTAGTATTAATAACATACATAACAGCATCTGGAATACTATGTGATACCGAAATTGGAAAGATAGAAATATTATTATCAAAATTTAATTTTTTATGAGGTTTAATTTCAACAATATTTTTATCACTTACTCCATATTCTTCTAAAACAAATTTAGTAAATTTAGTTGCATATATTTTAACTAAAGGTAAATCTTTAACTAAATCAGTAATACTCCCCATATTTTCACTATGACCATGAGTTATAAATATACCTTTAATTCTTTTTTTATTTTTTACTAAATAACTAAAATCCGGCATAATATAATCAATACCTAAAAGATTAGAATTAGCATATTTAAGACCACAATCAAAAACAAAAATATCATTATCAATTTCTATAACATAAGAATTCTTTCCGTTTTCAGCAAGGCCACCCAAGCCAAAAATCTTAATTTTACTCAATTTAATCACTCTTTCTAAAAGTTCTTTTTCTATGGACAATTATAACAAAAAAAGAGATTAAAGTCTAGTCTCTTTTTCTTTTAGCAGTTAACCATTCTTCATTACTGGAAATAAATTTTTGATGATTTTGCCATAATTCTTCTTTTGATTTACTATAATATTCTATTTGTTGTAATTCGTTATAAAAACAAATGAAAATATTTTTAATGTCTTCTAGATTTGTAATACTAGGTAAATAATCTTTACCAATAGTACCTTTTCTTTCCAACATTTTAATATCTATTCCATATTTATCTAAAAGTTCTTTAATTAAATAAAAGTTATTGGAAGAATCATTATATTCAATTATAAAATTTTGACCATTATAATTATATAAAGCATTCTTTAAGATATTATATAAACCATTGGTACTATCTAAAATAAAGTTATAATAAGCATTTTCTTCATCAGTAAGTCTTAAACTTTCTTCATAACCATTAGTAATTTCAGATAAATGTAAACTTTTTTGCTCCATTGACTCAAAATTATCTAATTGTTCAAAAACATTTGAAGTTGTTCCTTTATTTACTTCTTTATTTTTATATTCAAAATTTATTAATATTAATTCTTTATTATAAGCATCTAATATGTCTTGTTGAGTTAAGCCATCTTTATGGCTAGAATATACTTTATCAGAATAATCATAAGTATAGAAATCCATTAAGTGATATTTTTTCAAAAATATTAAAAGATATTTAATCATTACATAAGATGATTCATTAAGAAAATCATAATAAACTTTTGCTATTTCATTTTCATCTTTAGCAAAAGAACATTCATCAATAATCTTTTTAAGACTTTGACTAATAAAATTTTTATACTCAATATCTTCAACAAAACATTCTGCTTTTTCTAAAAGAGTTATTTTTTGAAATAAATTTTGCAATTCAGATTTATTATTTTCTACTTCCATGTTCATCCTCTTTTCAAAACGCCAATTAATTTTAGCATATAAATATATTCTAAACAAGAGGGAAATCTATCTTTCTTCCGTAATTAAATTACTTAAATAAATAATATCTAAATCTTGATAATAAATTTGTCTTACTAATATTTTAAAATCCGTTAATGAAACATTATTATTAATAAAAATTATATAACCACTTTTAATCTTATCTTTAATACTTGCTAAATTATAATTATTTAAAGTTAAACTACTTTCTACTAAATATTTTTTATTTTCCCTGCATATATCTATAATATTATTATTGACAAAACAAATATTTCGATTAATATTAGCGTTATTTAACATGGCTTCTACTTTATTATATTGTTCATAATCATTATTAATTTGTTCATAAGTCATACTTCTATCATAAGTATGGCGATCTACTAATCGAGTTATTTTAATATTTTTTTCTTTAACATAATCTAATATTTCAATATTATCTTGTACAATTATAGCAACACTATTTTTACCACTATTACCAAATTTAATTATTTTATCTTTATTATTTTCTAAAGATATATTGGGAATTACTTTATCATATTCTAAATAATAAGAATTAAAAGTATCTAAAAAACGCATATTATTATAACTTTTTAAAACATTTACTGAATAGCCATTTAATCCTGGTATTATATAATTATCTTCTATAACAGCACTTACTGGTTCAATATTATAATTAGAAGAATTTTCATTGATTTCACTAACTAAACTACTATGACTTACTACAATACTACTCATTTTTTCTGTATAGTAAAAACCAAATAAAAGGATTGAAGTAATACCTAAATACTTAAAAAGTTTTTTCATTTGCACTCCTTAATATAATTATAATAATTTAATAAAAGGATTATTACTTAAATAATTAATGAAAAAACAAGAGTAAATTATAATTCAATTAATTGTTTTAGTTTATCAATTTGTCTTTGTAATAAAACACATAAACGATATATTCTCTCTTCACTTATATGAGTGATATCTTGATATTGATGTAATAAATTATCAAAGTATTCAACTATACCATCTAATTTTTTTATATCAATTCTTTGAATATTTTTAACTGATTTTATAATTTCATCAAAAGGTTTAATTTTGTAAAAGAAACGACCTTCTCCCGCTATAATAGTTTCTTTTTCATCATAATATTCAATATTTAAACTTTGACCATTATCAAATATAGGAGCAACATCTAACCATTTTAAAGTATTAACATCTCTAATAATACCAAAATTATTTAAATGTCTATCTTCATTCATAATAAGAAAATCTAATATATACATATTTTCTATTTTTTCACGAACATTTTTAATTCCTTTAGTTTCTAAAACTTTAATATAATCTTCATAATCCATACTATTATTATTTTTTTTCATATTTTTTCTTATTTGATAAGCCGTAATAAATTCAGTATCCTTTGTTATAAAACAAGGACATTTAGAGACAACAACATTTTTATAAGTATCCAAAGTATATTCTACATGATTAAATCCTAAACGTTTACATATTTCACTAGCAAGGACTTCATTAAAGGGTTGTAAAATTTCTTTTTTATAACCACCTTTAAGTAAATATCTTACTTTTTTATCAATAATCCAAGCCTTTTTAAGCATTCCATCAGTAGTATTATTGGGTGTTTTAAGGGAGGCTTCTTCTTTAATTGGGTCACTATTAAGAGATAAAGATACTTCTAAAAAAGGAGCATAATCAAAATCATTATCAAAAAAATTAATATTTTCATATTTTATATCACTATTATATGGTTTTAACCAATATTGGTCAGATAAAGATAAGCCAAAGGCTTTATCTAAAAGTTCAT
>CANRCL010000011.1 GCA_947629115.1 uncultured Bacilli bacterium
AATATATCAGACAAAAGCAAGTTAATATATTTAGTTTCAGAGGGATTGGCTATAACACTTTTAAAAATTCTATCATAACATAATCCATAAAATTTTTTATTTTCCATTTTTTACTCCTTTCACTTATATATTTAACCTTTTTTCATCCATTTCCTCTTTTTTTCTAAAAATTTTTTGAAAATTAAAAAAATAACTAATTTATATCAAATCAGTTATCTTCTTCAATTTTCAAAATTGTATCTAAATATGTTAAATTCTTCCCAATAATGGCGACAAAATCAACTCCTAAATCATTAATTAATTTCTTTAGACCTTTTAAAACACTTTTTTCATCTAGAGTAAATATTTCTAAATATTTTAAAATAATATCATCAATATAATAAAAATTATAACTTTTAAATATTTGATAAATTCTAATAAAATTATCTTCATCTAATGAATTTAAAAAGTCTTCTTCATAATTATCTAATACTTGTTCATAATAAAAATCATTTAAGTACTTATCTAAAAACATTATTTACTTCTTTCTAAATTATTACTTTTTAATTCATTTTTCATAGCAATTAAATATTCTAAAGAAACTCCATATTTATTTATCATATCTAAATTACTCATCGCAAATATTTCATTTAAAGTTCCATCGCCATTAATAATAGGCATTTGATTTTGATTTAAAAATATTATTTTACTTTCTAACTCACTCATTGTAAGTCTTTCTAAAACCGACTTATTAAGAGAATAATTTATTCCATGTTTTAAAACAAAATTCCTTTTTTCAACTGCTTCTTTTCTAATATTCCAAACCATTCCAATTGCTTCTAATTTTTGAATTCTTTCAGTACTTAATCTACCATTATTATAAAGTGAACGCATATGTACTAAAAAACGATATAATTTAGTTTCGTTAGTAGGAATATTTAAATGATGATGACATTGATAAAATTCTTCTAAAAGGCGATAATTATTTAACCATTTAATTTCATCAACATTCCAAATCATGCCAATTTCATCTAGCATTTCTTTACGTTTAGGGTCTAATCTATTTTGGGAATAAATATAACGTTGTTTTAAAATCCAAACTCCTAATTTTTCTCCCTCTTTAGTATTATCAATACCATTATTAGTTATAAAGGCTTGAGGAATTTCTAAATTACCATAAAATTCAAAATATTTTTGGGCTAAATTATACATCGTAAGCCATTTATCTTTATGAACATCCCATACCATACCGATTTTTTCCATTTTTTTAATAGTATTATTATCCAAACGATTATACATACTTCTTAAATAAACAATCCAATTTCCTAATGGAATACCATCTTCAGCATAATTAATACCATCATTAGTTTTAAAATTGGCTTTTACTAATAAATTACCATAAAATTCAAAATAAATTTTAGCAAGGTGATATCTTTCTTCAAAATTACTGGCTTGTAAATTTAATTTAAGAGGAAACATTTTTTTATAAATTCCTTTCCAAATCATCCCAATACTTTCTAATTTGGCAATTTTTTCTGGACTTAACTTTCCCTCTTTATATCTAGTTCTTTGGGTTTGAATCCAAATTCCTAATTTTTCACCATTTGCGGCGGTAAATTTTTGACTAATATATAAATTACCATACTCTAAATAATAATTTTGGGCTAGTTCATAATAATGATTCCATCTTTCTTCATTATTTTTAAAATTATCTTTCATTATAATTCTCCTTTCTTCTTAACTTTCTTTTAGAGTAATAATCCATATATAATGTTTCTAAATTTATGCCATAATTATTTTCTAACTCTAAATCACTCATTCTAAAAATACTACTTAAAAATCCTTTATCATCCACTAAAGGTAAATTGTTATGTTCTAAAAAATATATTTTGGCCTCTAGTTCACTTAAAGTAAGATGTTCCAAAGTATTTTTATTTAATTTTCCATTAATATTTTTCTTTAAACATAAATCTAATTTATCTTGTTCGTTAGTTCTAATATTCCAAACCATCCCTATTTTATTTAACAATACTATTTTTTCTAATTCTAATTCTTTTCTTTGATATAACTCTCTTAAATTAACTAACCAATTACCTAAATTTTTTCCGTTCTCATCTTCCGTATAACCATCTAATGTCTTAAAATTACCAGAAACCATTAAATGTCCATTTTGGTTATAAAAACTAGTGGCTAAATCATACATTTCATACCATTTATCATCAATAACTAAACCCCGACTAACTTTAATTAAATATTCTATACTTACTCCCATAATTTCTTTAAAATAATCACCCGTTAATAAAAATTTAGAAGTAAGCATTCCTTTATTATCTTTGATAGTTAATCCATTTTTCGCAAAATAAATGGCTTTGGCTAACATTTCACTAAAATTCATCTTTTGAATAGTTGCTTCATTATTTTGATAGTCAATTTCTAACATTTTACATAAATCTTTTTTCGCCTTTAAATCTTCTTCATAATCCCAAATTATGCCAATTGCTTCTAGTTTAATTTGCTTTTCCATATCAATATTATTTTCTAAATATAACTTCTTTTGATAATTTAACCAATTACCTAATTCTACTCCTTTAGAACTAAATGTATAACCATCTATTGTTTTAAAAGTTTTTCCCATTTGTAAATTATGATATTTATTATAATATTTCACCGCTAGAAAATACATTTGTTCCCACTCTAATTTAGGCCTATCTTCTCCTTTATTATTAATACCTTTTTGATAAGTTTTTTTAATTAATTCTAAAATATTAATGCCATATATATTAACTAATTCTTCGGAAGACATTGTAAAAATAGAAACTAAATAACCTTGGGGATTTACTAAAGATTTACCAGCCATATTTAAATAATTTATTTTGGCTAAAAAAATCCGATAAGATAATTTATATAATACATTAAAATTTAATTTATAATCAATTTGATATTCTTGACATAGATGTTGAATTTTTTGCATATTTTCTTCTTCATCCCAAATAATATTAATACTTTCTAATAACATTATTCTTTCCAATTCTAATTTTTGATTAAAATAATAATCTTTTTGTCTAAATAACCATTCACCTAATTTAACTCCTTTAGCACTTCTCGTATATCCATTAAGAGTTATAAAAGTATAAGGAATATTTAAATTATGATATTTTGAATAATAAATTTGGGCTAAATTAAAAGTCTCTTCCCACTTACTTTTGAAAGGGTGCCAGTCAAAGTTTAAGGCATTTAATTTATCGATGTGATTTTTAGAAAGAGTATTTCTCCGGTAAGAAGTACGCATTCTATTAAGCCATTCTTTTAAATCTTTTAAATTAAAAGAAAATTTATCTTGCAAAGTTAAATCAATTTCTAAAGTATGCATTACGGCATAATATTCTTTGGCTTCTTCATACATTTTATTCCAATTATCAATTTGATAAGTATTTACTTTAGCCATATTTTATCCTCTTTTCTTATCTGGATTAAGTTTAATAATCATATCTTTTAAATCTATACCATAAATATTTAATATTTCTTCATTACTCATAGTAAATAAACTAACTAAAGAACCTTGTTCATCTATTATTGGTAAACCTTGTTCTTCTAAATAATTTATTTTAGCCATAAATTCTTTATAAGGTATTCTTTCAATAATATGTTCATTTATTTTAATATCAATATGTTTTAATTCACAAATTTCTTTTTTCTTATCTTGACTTTTTCTTACATTCCAAATAATTCCTAGAGATTCTAAAAGTAATATTTTATCTTTACTTAACAAACCTTTATTATATAAAACTTTTTGTCTTCTTACCCAACTATCTAATTCATAACCATTTTCATCTTCATTAACACCATCAAAAGTTCTAAAATGTGTTTTAGTATTTAAATTACCATAACATTTTGCATAATTTTGGGCTAATTTAAACATTGCAAACCACTTATATTCATTAATATCCCATATCATATTTATTTTATCTAATTTAACTATTCTATCAGAAGTTAAATTATCTTTAAAACTTCTTTGTTTACTAATCCAAGAACCTAAATTTTTACCCTTTTTAATATCTAAATCTACTCCATTAGAGGTAATAAAATCTATCGGGATGGCTAAATTATGATAAGTTTTATAATAAACACAGGCTAAATTATACATTTCTTCCCAACGATATTCTTGCAAATTCCAAATCATGCCAATACTATCTAAATATTCTATTTTTTTATTAGATAATAAATTACGATATCTTAAAGCCCTTTGTTCTTTTAACCAATTATCTAATGTTATGGATAAATTATCTAAATTACCTTGATTTTGATATATTGCTTGTATCTTTAAAAAAGTTGTATACCACTCTTCTGATATCATTTTATTATACTTTTTACTTCTTATATTAGTCATAGGCCATCCTTTTTAATCTCTTTCTTCCAAACATTGTTTTCTAATATAGCACTTTTTTACTTATTACACAAGAAAAAAGATTATTCAGCACATAAGGAATAATCTAATTTTTCATTTTTATCCAATAATATATTTTTATCTTTACTACAACTTAAAATTTTAAATTTATCTAAATTATAAACTTTAATTTCTTCTTTTTCTTCAATACTAGCCTTTTTAATAATATCTTCTAAAGTTATTTTACCATCTTTAAGAGCATAAGATAGTTCATATTTATCAATACCATAATCAATATAAATATTTTCTAAACATTTAGTATAATAATTATCACTATAAGCATTTAAAGTATTGTCACATTCTTTTTTTGCAATTACTTCAAATGTATAATTAGCATATAAATTATTATCTTCAATAACTACTTTAGTTAAATTTATTTCATTAGTTTTCTTATCTATACTATCGACATAACCCACCACAGTTAAATAATCATAAATTTTATATTTAGTTAAATCTTCATTTTTTAAATTAATTGTTAATTTACTTGTTTCATTAAATTTAACATAACCATTTAAATTATTATCAGTTAAAGTATAACCTTGCATTTCAATTTTACTATTACCAATTATGCGACTTATTTTACCAGTCACTTTAATAAAATCATGTTTATATTCTTTATAACTTTCTAGTGGTTCCGTTAATATTTTATTAATATCGATATTAGCAATTAAATCAGTCTTACAAGCAAAATTTCTTTCATAATTATTATCAAAAATATAATTATTATCACATTTATATATGCGGTAAAAAAGACTATCATATAAAGATACTTGAGCATTAATTTTATTTTCTTTAATATAAATAGGGCTTAAATTAAAAGTATACGTTTTAATATAATCTAAAGCATAAGTAAATATTAATAATATTATAGGTATATAGATAAGAAGAAATAGATTAATTTTATAGTGTTTTGTTTTCTTTTTCTTAACTTGTAAAAAACTTAAATCAATAAGAATAATTCCTAATAAGAGAATAACTAATTTAAGATAACTATAGATATTAATAAAAAAAGGTATAATAATTAATAATAATCCCAATATTAATAAAATTAATTTTTTCTTTTCCATATTTTTTACCTCATTTATATTATATACTAAAATTACTTGAAAAAGCAAAAAAGTTAGATAAACTAACTAATTTTTCATTAATTCACTTTCTTTAATTAATTTATTAATATTTTGATAATTATCTTTTTCATAATTACTATCTTTTATAATCTCTTTAATATTTTTAACTTTTTTACTTTTTAAATAGTTAATTAAAGTATCTTCAGTTAAGTTTTTAAATTTTATTGTTGAGTCAACTAAATCTGTCAATTCATGATTACTTATATTATTATTTAAATTACTAAAACCAACTTTATTATTATTTATAGTATCATTAGTGATAAAAATAAAAGTATTATTAAAATAAATGGTATCATTACGATTATCAGTTATATAACCCTCTTTTAAAATTTCTTTAATTAAATCTTTTACATTTTGATGGGCTTCATCATAATTATCAAATAAAATAACTGTAAAATTATTATTTTTAAGTTTAGTAAATAAATGTTCATCATTATAACCAACATAACCTTGAGTTGTTCCGATTAATTTATTAATGGCCATAGAAGATTTAAATTCTTTTAAATCAATTCTTAAATAGTTAGCATTAGGTATTCCTTCCGCAATTTTTTTAACGATGGTACTTTTGCCTAAATGATGAGCACCCTCTAAATAGATTTTTAAAAATCCCTTTTTATTTAATAAATTATCTTTAATTAAATTATTTATTTTTTTAACATATTCATTTACACCATATAATTCATTATTTATATTACTTGCAATTTTATCTAAAAATACTAATTTATCTTTCGTAAATATCATATTAGTTTTATTTTCTAAAACTTTAATAATATCACTTTCTTTAACAATTAATTTTTTAGATTTATCAAAATTTTTAATTTTTTTATTAGTTTCTAATTCTTCACTATATAATTTTAAGGCCATATCATAATCATTTTTCTTAATGGCTTTTTCTTTATTCTTTTTTAAATTTTCAATTTTTTGATATAATTCTTTTTTTTCTAAACTCGTATTGTTTTGGGTTTTTACTTTTGAACAAACGGAATCTAAAAAATCAATGGCTTTATCAGGATTTTTCTTATTTTTAATAAAGGTATCGGTATAATCAATTATTTTATCAATCATTTCACTAGGAATTAAAACATTATGATGATGTTCATATTCTTTTTTGACTTTTAATAATATATCTTTAGTTTCTTCTTTAGTTGGTTCAACAATATTAATTACTTCAAAACGACGCATTAAAGCCTTATCACTTGAAAAAAACTTTTGATATTCTTCTCTAGTTGTAGCCCCGATACATTTAATTTTACCTCGAGCAAGGGCAGGTTTAAAAATATCGCCAGCCGTAATTGCTCCCTCGGCTCCACCAGCACTAACCATAGAATGAATTTCATCAATAAATAATATAATATTACTTTCATTTTCTAATTCTTTAATAATTTTAGTTAATTTTTCTTCAAATTCACCTCGATATTTAGTCCCACTTATGAGTGAACCCATTTCGAGCGCGACTATTTTAGAATCAAATAAAACATCTGGTACTTCGTGATTTTTTATTCTTCTCGTAAGTTCTTCTACAATAGCGGTTTTACCTACCCCAGCATCACCAATTAAAAGAGGATTATTCTTTTTCTTTCTTAATAAAGTTTCAATTATTAAATCTATTTCTCTATCTCTACCAATTACTACTTCATTATTATCCACTGTTTCATTAAGTAAAGTACCGGTTTCATATATTTCTAATTTTTTATTAACTAATTTATTATTTTTATTTAAATTTTCATAAATATCATCGATATCTATTCCCATACCTACTAAAAGACGAATAGCAATACCCTCGCCCTCTTCTAATATTCCTAGAATTAAATGTTTAGTTGTAACTATACTATTGTTATTTTCTTTAGCGCTTTCTAAAGCATTACTGATTACTCTTTTTAAAAGAGGGGTATATAAATTTATTTCACTGGCTTTGGTGGCACTTCCTACTACAATATTTAATTCTTTCTTAAAATTAGTATAAGTTAAATTATACTCTTTTAAAAATTCAGCCATTTCTTTATCATTTTTTAAAATGGCTAATAATAAATGTTCTGTCCCTACATAGGGATGATGTAATTCAAATCTTTCTTCTTCAGCGTGCCGAAAAATATTGGCAATGTGTACTCCAAAATTATTAAACATATTATTTTCTCCCTTACTATTCTATGTTAATAATGAACTATTTAATATTTTTTTAAACAATTTTTTTGAAAAAAAGGAAATGAAATAAAAAAGGGTTAAATATATAAGTGAGAGGAGGAAAAAGAATGAAAAGAAAATTAAAATTTTTGACAATACTAATTGTTGGTATTGTGGGGTTGTTTTTATGTGATACAAAAATTTTAGCCTTGACACTTTTAAAAGAGCCACAGGAAAATGTCTATACTTATAGGCATGGTGGAACATCGCATGCTTTTTCAGGTCCTTTTACTTATTATTCAGTTAATGGTAAAACTACTTATTGTATTGAACCGGGAGTTGATATTATTAAAGAAGCCAATTTAAAAGAAACATCTGGTTTTAGTGAATCACCTTATGATGAAGAAAAAAATGAAAAAATTCAACTTATTGGTTATTATGGTTATGATTATCCCGGGCATCAAACTTTAAAATATCGGATGGCTACGCAAGCCTTAATTTGGGAAACCGTTGGTGACCAAGTGGTAGAATTTTGGACCGAACCTAGTGGTGCAGGGACAAAATATAATATAGAAACTGAAAAAGAAAATATAAATAAATTAGTTTCCGAACATAATAAAGTTCCATCTTTTAGTAATAGTACTAAAGAAATTATTATTGGGGAAAGTGCAACATTTACCGACAATAATAAAGTTTTAGATAATTTTGAAGTTATTCCAAATAAAGATGTGGAAACCGATACATCTAATAATGTATTAACAGTGACACCCAAAGGGCAAGGAGAATTTACTATTCAATTAGTTAAAAAAAGTTATACTAAAGACCCAACGACAATTTTTGTAGGAATTGATGAAGTGACACAAAAAATGGCTTACTTTGGTTATTATAATCCCCTTACTATTTCGGTTAAAGTAAATGTAAAAGGTATTAAAGTTCAACTTAGTAAATTTGACCAAGGTGGCACTAAAACACCTAGAGGAGATGGCACTTTAGAGGGAGCCGTTTATGGCGTTTATAAAGAAGATAATACTAAAATTAAAGAAGTGACTACAGGAGCAAATGGAATTGTTTATTTTGATTTACCAACATTAGGAAATTATTACGTTAAAGAAATAAAAGCCAGCCGGGGTTATTTAGTTGATTCGCGAAAATTTTCCTTTACAGTTCAAAGTAGCAATTTAAATCCTTTAGTTCGAGTATATGAATCCCCTATTCAAAAATATATTGAATTATATAAATATTTGAGTGATGGTAAAACTGGGGAAATATCTCCCGAAGAAAATATTACGTTTGAATTTTATTTAAAATCCAAAATGACTTTAGCCTCAACCCAAAAAACTGACTCTAAAGGTCATTTAAAAGTTTTGCTTCCTTATGGAGTATACATTGTTAAACAAAAAGATGTTGTCCCCGGTTATGAAAAAGTACCCGATTTTGAAATTAATATTAATGAAAATTCACCCGAAACAATAACCAAAATACTCACCAATATGAAAGAAGTTAAAGAGGCTTATTTAAAAGTTATTAAAATTGATAAAAGTACTAACAAGAAAGTTTCTTTAGATGATATTAAATTTAAAATTAAAAATAAACAAACTAATCAATATGTTTGTCAAACTAGTGCTTATCCCCAAAATAAAAAAATATGTGAATTTGCTACCAAAAATGGCGTCTTTACTACTCCCCTACCTCTAGAATATGGAACTTATATTTTAGAAGAAGTCGAAAATCAATTAATTTCCGGTTATTTATGGAATCCCGAAAGTTTAGAGTTTACTATCAATGAAAAAAGTAATTTTACTAATAATGAATTAGGAAAAATATTAGAGATAAGTTTTGCTAATGAACCCGTTAAAGGTCGAGTTATAATCCACAAAGTTGGCGAAATACCTCTATTTCAAAATAATGAAATTACTTATCTCGAAGAAGATTTAGATAAGGTTCAATACGGACTATATGCCGCTAATAACATATATAGTAATGACCATACTCTTATTTATCATAAAAATGATTTAATTGGTACTTATGAAACTAAAGATGGTTATATAACAATCGATAATTTATATTTAGGAAATTATTACTTACAAGAATTAAGTACTAAAGATGGTTATATAATTGATACACAAAAACATAAATTTAGTCTTAAATATGCTGACCAATACACTAAAATTGTCACTGAAACAGTAGAATTAAAAAATGAAATTATCAAAGGTGATTTAAAAATTCAAAAAATTGATACAATTACCAATACTAGTTTAAAAGATGCTAAAATAGCAATTTACAATTATAAAGATGAATTAGTTTATGAGGGCACTACTAATGAAGACGGCGAAATAATTTTAAATAACATTCCTTACGGAAATTATTACTTAAAAGAAATTGAAGCACCAACGGGTTATCTTTTAAATGACCAAAAATATGAATTTACAATTGTTAATAATAAAGATGTTATAAACCTTACTTTAGAAAACACTCCTATTTTAGGTTCTCTTGTATTTACCAAAATAGATAAAGAAACTGATACTCCTTTAAAAGATTGTTTAATTCAAATTTTTGATAGCAATGATAACATAATTTATGAAGAAAAAACTAATAAAGATGGTATTATTAATATTGATAATATAAGATATGGTAATTATTATTTAAAAGAAGTCGAAGCACCAACCGGTTATGTTTTAGATAAGCAAAAATATGAATTTTCAATTGTTAATGATAAAGATGTTATAGACATTACTTTGGAAAATACTCCTATTAAAGGTTTCCTTGTATTTAACAAAAAAGATTTAGAAACTAATACCCCTTTAAAAGATTGTTTAATTCAAATTTTTGATAGTAATGATAATTTAATTTATGAAGAAAAAACTAACGAAGATGGAATTATTAATATCAACAATTTAAAATATGGCAATTACTATTTAAAAGAAGTTGAGGCACCCCTTGGTTATGTTTTAAATAATACAATATATAAATTTTCCATAGTTAATGATAAAGATGTTATTAATATTGAAATGACTAATCAGAAAATTAAAGGAAAACTAGAATTTACAAAAGTTGATGATAATAATAATCCTTTAAGTGATGTCTTAATTGCTATTTATAATGCAAATGATGAATTAATCTATGAGGGATTAACAGATAAACAAGGTCAAATAATAATTGATAGTTTAGAATATGGTAATTATTATTTAAAAGAAAAGAAAACTTTAGATGGTTATTTACTTAACAACAATAAAATTGATTTTCAAATTCAAAAAGATGGCGATACTGTTAAAATAACAATGCCTAATAAAATAATTTATGGGACAGTTAAATTTACTAAAACTGATAAAGAAACGGGAGAATTTTTAAATGACGCTAAAATGGCAATTTATGATGAAAATAATGAATTAATTTATGAGGGTATTACTACTCAAGATGGTACTCTTACTATTGAGAATTTAAAAGTTGGCAATTATTATATAAAAGAAATTAAAGCCCCAGATGGTTATATATTAGATGATAGAAAAATTCCTTTTACTATAAATGAAAATAATAATTTAATTGAAATTAATATGGCTAATGAAAAAATACCGGAACCACCAATTATTTTTAAAGTCCCTAAAACTAATAAAAATATTAATGATATATTTTATTTAATTGGCATATTAACTTTAGGAATAGGAATTTGCTTAATGTATGGTAAAAAAAATTAAAATAATTCTCATATTATTAATAATTGTTATGATATTTAGTCTTTATAAATTAATAGTTTATAAGGAATATTACAATGAAGAAAAATTGATTCAAAAATATTATATAGAAGAGCAAAATATAATTAACAAAGAAGAAAATAATAAAGAAAATGTTAAAGAATCAAATAACTCTAAAAAAGAAAATAATAATAGTTATTATATTGGTATATTAGAAATACCTAAAATAAAATTTAAAAAAGGTTTTGTTAATATTAATCATAAAGATAATAATGTTGATAAAAACATTCAAATTTTAGAAGGCTCTACTTTTCCTGATGTTGAAAACCATTTACTAGTCATAGCGGGCCATTCGGGAAATAGTAAGAAATCTTTCTTTAAAAATTTATATAAATTAGAATTAAATGATATAGCCTATATTAATTATTCTGGCTATACTTATACATATCAAATAATAAAAATTGAAAACGTTGATAAAGATGGCACAATTGAAATAGCCAAAGCAAATCATTCAATGTTAGTATTAACTACTTGTAATCAAGTTGATAAAACTAAACAAATTGTTATCTATGCTACACTTGTTGATAAAAAAATTACAACTTAAATTTAGTTGTAATTTTTTAATATGGTCTAGGATAAGTTGGATAATAATAACTATAACTATAATTTCCATAAGGCATATAAGGATTAAAATTAGGATTTTGATTCGGAGCCACATTGTAAATAGGTCTTGGTCTAGTTAATCCAACCGCTGCTCCACCTATTGTTAATTAGTAGCAAAATTTAAATATATTTTTATTTCTTTATTTTCATTAATTGTTATTTTTTTAATTAAAATTTTTAATAATAGTTTATCTGGTTTTTCTAAATTTAATAGCCATTTCTTTAAATCTTCTATATTTAAGTTATCGCTTTTTTGATTTTTTAAATCTAGTATTTGTTCGTTTATTTTATCTATTTCATTATCTAAATTTTTCGCATATTTTAAATATTCTTCTGCACTTATTATATCTTCTAATCTATCTTGATAGGCTTTTTCTTTTTTTGATTTCAATATAATTACTTCATTTTTTAATTTTTGTATATTTTTTAAATTTTCAGTATTTTTATCTTTTAAATTAGCCATTATTTTTTCATAATTAACAATTGTATTATTTAAAGTTTTTTTTAATGTTTCTAAAACATAGTTTTCTAATTTTTCATAATTAACATTATGCCCACTACAAGCAATTTTATGGCTATGATGATTTCTTACACAAAATGTATAAAATCTTTTTTGATTTTTATAATGGTTTGTTCTTACACAAATTGCACCGCCACAATCTTCACATCGCATTAATCCAGTTAATAGATAATAATATTTTTGAGAACTCCCTCTACTCTTTTGGTCTAAAATATCTTGAACAATTTCAAAAGTTTTTTTATCAATAATTGGCTCGTGAGTATTATAAACAATAATAGTTTTATCACTATCAACTTTTTTTGTTTTGTTAATTTTATAACTAATTTTTTCAAACTTATGTTGCTCTAATGCACCAATATAAACTTTATTTCTTAAAATTTCTGATATTGTATGTGTACTCCAAATATTACATATATGTTTACTAGAAACAGATTTTCTAATTTTTCTATTTTTATAAATTGTTGGTATATCAATATTTTCATTCGTTAATTCTTTAGCAATTTTTGTTTGTCCTTTTCCATTAGCATAATCATTAAAAATTCTTTTTACTATCACGCTTGAATATTCATCAATAATTAATTTATTTTTATCTTCTGGACTTTTTTTATATCCATATGGCGCACAACTACCAATAAATTTTCCTTCTTTTCTTTTAGCATCTAAAGCACTTTTAACTTTTTTTGATGTGTCTTTACTTACCATATCATTAAGAATAGATTTAAAAGGAATAATATCTTCATTAGTTTTATAAAAACTATCATAATTATCTAATATAGATATATACCTCACATTATTTGTTGGAAAAAATTCTTCAAGATAATAACCTACACCAGCATAATTTCTACCAAATCTTGACATATCTTTTGTTATAATACAATTAATAATTCCATTTTTTATATCATCTATCATTTCTTTAAATTTTGGCCTATCAAAATTAGTGCCACTATAACCATCATCAACATATTCTTTAGTTATTACATAATTATTTTTTTTAACATAATCATTAATAATTTTTCTTTGATTTTTAACAGATTCACTTTCATTGTCTATTTTGAACCTATCTTCATCAGATAAGCGAATATATATACCAATTTTCATTATTCTCCTTTCTTTGGTATATAAGGTTCATTAATTAGTATAGCCTTTTATTCTTAAATATTCAATGATTAAATCTGTTAAATCATTATTTTCATCAGTAATAATAGTAATTTTCAAGTTAAACCTCTCCTATTATCAATTATATGTTTGATGATATCTTTTATTTTATTATAATCTTTAAAGTAAACAACTTGGTCTTTTTTAATTCCTAATTTAACTATAAATTTATTTTCTTCAACAAAAAAATTATAGTTTATGTATTTTAAAATCAATCTTTGATATTCACGACTTAAATCATTTAAACTAGTATTCACAAATAAAAATATTAAATCATAATTTAAAAATTTATTTTCGTATCTCGATAATATTTGGGTTTTCGGCAAACCAGTAAATATTTTTTTTAATATTTCGTAGTTAAAAAATGTACCATTTATTAAATCTTCAAAATCAATAGTTATTATTTTTTCTCCATTATAATTACTAAAAGGGTCTTTACAATACTCACTAATTCTAAAATAATCACATTTTAATTCTTCTAAAACTTTTGATAAACTTATTTTAAACAAATCATTACAATCATTACAAATATATACAATTTCTAATTTTCTAACTTTATTTGCCTCTTTTTTTAAATAATCATTTCTTATTTTTATTAATGAATTATAATTTTTTACATACATATTACTATAATTTAATCTTATTTCATCTAAACTTTTTCCACTATAAATTTCTTTTAAAACTTCTTCACTAATACTTACATTTTTATTTTCATTTAGCCACTCACTTATTTCGTTCTCAAAATTTGTAATTATAGAACTTTCGCTATAACTTTCTTTATCTGGCTGTCCTTTATGCAATAAATAGTTATAACATTCTAAATTAGTTCCACGTTGTAATTCTATATCACCATATGGCATAATTTTTATTAATGTTGATTTAGAAATTTGATTTTTATTTTGAATAATAAAATGTGCGTGTATATTATTTTCTTTTTTATCGTGTATTATATATGCTACTTTATCATATTTTTGAGAAAGTGTATTGAAAACTTTTTTAAAATCATATACAAACATACTATCATCAGAACCAATTTTATTAGTTTGTGTAATTCTACAAAACCATTTACGAGAACGAATATTTAAACTTGAATTTTTCATTTTCTCTCCTTTCTAATATTCAAGCCACTCGTAAAGAATTTAACATTAATTTTCTTACCTTAAAAAATTAAAATCAATTAAATTCTGATAAATATCATACCATACTACCTCCTACTATGTAAATAAATTAATTTTCATATTTTTCTTATAACCAGAAAAAAATAATAAAAAAATTTAAGTCATAGGTCAATGAAATTGCGTAGTTTAACCTTGACTTAATTTTTTTATTACTTAATTTTTATAATTAGAAAAATATAAAATTATTTACCTTTTCCACATATTTCATTTATTGATATATTAAAATGCTTACAAAATTTGTATAAATTAGAGGATGATATACTTATTTCTCCTTTTTCATATTTAACAATACATGCTTGACTTACACCTAATAAATTTGCGATTTCTTTTTGTGACAAATTATTTTCTATTCTTATATTTTTCATATTGTTTCCCAAAACTTTAAAATTTAAACCCTTAATTAAATTTTTGGCTTTTCTATTATTTGTTAAACTTAATACATAATCAATGCTAACATTAAAATAATCAGCAAAATCACTTAAATATTTAATTGGAATTATGTTTATTCCTAATTCCCATAATGAATATGTTGAACGCTTAACATTTAAAATTTTTGACATTTTATTTTGATTTATATCATTATCTTCTCTAATATCTTTTAACCTAGAAAAATTTATCATATTTTTAACACCCTATAATAAATATTCCCACATATATTAAAAAATATTGCGATTTGCTATTTTCAGTTATATTTTTTGCTATTTTGTGTTATAATTTTTTGCGAAAGGGTGTGTATTATAATTAAAAAAATAAATTTTAAATTGTTAAATTCTATAATTCAAGAAATTAAAAATAATGACAAAACAACTCAACCTTATTTAGCCAAAAAATATGGTTATAGTGAACGAACTATTAGAAGATATTTTAAAATTTTAAAAAATGATATTTGCATTACTTATATACCTAAAGAGAAAACTTGGAAGTATACTGATGATGATAATTAATATAATATTAAATTGTATTTTGAACCCTATATACCTAGTTGCTATTAATTAACAGCACCCCCACCAATTAAAGCCCCGCCTAAAAAAGGTAATAAAAAATATCTATCATTATTATAGTTCATATTATTCATCGGGTATCTGTTATTAGGGTAATATCTCATAATACCATCCTTTCGTTTATATATTATGAAATATTCGAGATAACTTAAATAGCAAAAGCCTACTTATATAAGAAATACTTACCCGAATAAACTTTAGTTAAATTGTCAATATTTTCAAAATCTTTAGGTTCTATAAAGAAACTTTCTTTATTAAACTTGTATATTCCAGAATCTTCTAACAATTTACCAACAAAATAACTACACACATATTTATTTTTAAAACTAATTGGTAATTTAAAATATCTTAACAAAATACCAACATAATCATATTTAAATAATTCTTCATGACTTTTCATATAATTAATTTTCTTTTTTAAAATTTGATATTGTTTTTCAGTTATTTCTAATTCATAAATTCGACAATCAGTATCTTTAAATTTAGTAAAAAATTTACCATTCTTTTGTTCTTCAACAAAACCAGCATCTAAAACTGAATTATATTTTTTTCTTCCAAAACTATATATTGTATTGCATTTTTTATCTAAAGATAAAGCAATATGACTATAATTATAGCGCGTAAATAATTTAATAAATTTAGATGGAATAGTATGTGTATGCATCTGAATAATATAAATCTTCTTCATAATAACTACCTCTAATCAAACACTATTTATATTATACATAAATCTATAAATTATTTAAACATTAAATTTTAAAAACCCGGTAATTTAATATTAAACATTATAAATATTTATTAAATCTCGTTTCTAATATTAATTATCATTTTATTAATAATCTCTTTAATAATTCTATATATAAAGAAATAGCACTCAATCTAGCATAGATTAAGTGCTTCACCAAACTTAGGTAAGTACTCAACTCGTGAAGTTAAGTATTCTATTTTACTTTATCAAATTTCTTTGATAAATACATAATAACATAAAAATAACTTTTATAAAAGCCTATTATATATTTATCTTTTTTTAATTACTAAAAATTTGATTTTACTTCTAAAATAGCAAAAGCATCTGATTTCAACAAATAGTTGATTTCAGATGCACCCAATAAAAGGGATTACATCTGATTCTCACAATCAAATGTATCCTTTTTTATTTTATGCAAGTTTCCTTGACATATTCATAATAGCATAAAAACGCACTTTTATCAAGTATGGGCACTACTATATGGGCACTACTATATGGGCACTATTTTTACTAAAAAAATCTAGTGCTCTAAAGAAAAAAGTACAACAAATTTTATACATTAAAATAGGAGTCTTTATATATTAAAAATTGTAAATTTTTAGAAATGGATGAGCCACATTTATTAACATCATAATTTTCATATACTTTTTTTACCACAAGGCCAACACTTTCACAACATTGTTTTACTTCATCAATTGTAAAAATTCTAAAAGTATGATTATCAATATATTTCTTACCATCAATTTCAAATATAATTTTACTATCTTCTATTTTAGATTTTTTATCATAATGCCATTCCATAGTTCTAGTCATATTATCATAAGAATCTGTTTTATGACCGGAACTTTGGGGATTATGCAAATCAATTATTATTTTTCCATTATCAGTTAAAATATTTTTTAAATTCATAAGAGCCTTTTCTAACTCTTGGGTATCTTTTAAATGATTTAATACAGCAAACATAGAGATAATGACATCATACTTTTGATTAATATTTATATCTAATATATTTTGCAAATAAAAGTTAGAATGAACTCTTGTTTTAGCAATATCTAACATTTCTTTATTAAGGTCTAATCCATCAACTTTAAAACCATTTTGTTGTAGTAAAGAAGCATGCAAACCAGTTCCACAACCTATATCGATAATTTTATCATTTTCATTAATAAAATTTTTTAAAAATTCTGTTTCTTTAGCATAATTTTTATTTTTATAAAATATATCATAATATTTTGCAAATTCTTTGTATTCCATTTTTATTCCTCCTATAGGCATATTGCTTTTGACAATATGCAAGTTTCCCAACTTCATTTTTTTATTCCCATAATCTTATATAATCAAATGTTCCTTTATTGCTCAATAACATTAGCATAATTTTCAAGATTATAATACTATGTTAAATCAGTTAATATAGTCAATATCAACAATTCTTAAAATACGTATTTTATTGTTATTAACATTTATTTCTGTTTTAATTAACTCTTTTTTCACATTTCCACTTAATTATTAAAATCATTTTATCATAAATTGAAGTATAACTTTTGGAGCGAGTAACGTAGTTATTTACAATTTTTTATGATTGGAGAAACTACAGCAAAAACTATATATTAGTTTTTTTAAATAAAAGCAAGCTAGACGCATCCAACTTGCTCAGATGGGATCCAAAGATACACCATCGCCATTCATATTTATAATATACCATAATCGCAAAAAATATACAATAATTTGATTATATCTTTATAAATTTTGCATTGACAAAATAATTAATCCCCTAAGTATTTTGACATTCTATCAAAATTACATGTGGGGATTTTTTATTGTATAAAAAATCAGTCATATTTAGACTGAAAATATATTTAAAGTTCGAATAGTTCGAATAGAAACATCACTGGTGCCCTAAATAAAGAAGTACAACAACTTATCATCCATTTTGATTTTTACTATAACACTCTTTTTTATAATATAATGTTCTTAATTTATCTAGCCCCAATGTATTATAATTAATTTCATCAAATCCATAAGAAATTAATTCATCAATTAATTTCTTTGTTCTTCTAATGGCAATTCATAATAAATTGAATTATCATAATAAACTAATAATCCAATATCTTTAATTTCTTGTAGTTGAATTTTACTATTCATACTTTCTTTATAATAATGATGGTCATATTTAAGAGTATCAAATATTTTTTTATAGCCAAATTCTGATAATGTTTTTTCTAAATTAATTAACTCCTCCAAAGAAACTTCATCTATATCTAATTCTTTTAGTAAATTATTTTGAACTTTAAATGAGCTGCCATTACAACTTCTCAATCTAATACAAGAATTTTTCATTTCATTTTCACTTAAATTATTTAAATTTTTATTAGTATAATAGATATCATGTGTTTTAACATTAAAATCATTATAATATCCTTTATTTTTTAAAAAAGTATCATAATAATTAAAATTATTTTTTAATTTTATACCAACTTCAACTATTTGCATAACGATCCTACCTACCTCCATATTGCTAATGGATTCTGTCAATTAGCAAGTGTATTTTCTAAACTGGCAAAATTTAATATAAAAGTATTGTGTTAAAAACGTTTGTTTGATATAATTTTTATAGGGAAACTTAATTGTTGAGTGCTTGCCAACTTCTAAAAGGAAGGAGGCTTGATATTATGAAGAAAAAAGATTTATT
>CANRCL010000012.1 GCA_947629115.1 uncultured Bacilli bacterium
GACTGATAAATATATTTTAAGGGAAGTGATTCAAATGTCAAATGAAGAAAAATTAACTAAAGTCGGAATTAACTGGTATCCAGGTCATATGGCAAAAACCAAAAGATTAATAAGTGAAGAGTTAAAAAATATTGATATAGTTTATGAGGTAATTGATTCTAGAATTCCTTATTCAAGTAAAATAAAAGACTTGGATAATTTAATTAAAAATAAGATAAAAATTTTAATTATGACTAAAAAAGATTTATGTAATCAAAAGTGTACTCAAAAATGGGCTAATTATTATACTAAAAATGGCTATGAAGTATTAGTTGTTGATTTAAAAAATGATAATGATTATCGTAAAATTATTACAAAAACTCATGAGATTACTAAAAATATTCAAGAAAAAAGAATAAGCAAAGGTTTAAAAGAAAAAGAAATAAAAGCATTAGTTATTGGAATACCTAATGTTGGAAAAAGTACTTTAATAAATAAAATTGCCAAAAGAAAAGTAACCACAGTTGAAAATAAACCGGGAGTTACGAAAAATTTAACTTATTTAAAAACAAATGAGGGAATAACTATTCTAGATACTCCAGGAATTTTATGGCCTAAATTAGATGAAGAGAAAGTAGCCTTAAATATAGCAGCCACCGGAGGCATTAGAAAAGAAATTTTAAATATCGATGAAATATGTGTTCATATTTTAAATATTTTAATAAAAAATTATCCAGAAATTTTAAAAAATGAATATGATACAAATAGTAAAGATGTAATGGAAATATATGAAATTATTGCTAAAAAGATAGGAGCAATAAAAAATAATGAAATTTTATATGAAAAAGTTAGTGAAAAAGTGTATAATGATTTAGTAGGCGGAAAAATAAAAGGCGTCACATTAGATATATTTGATGGTGAGTGATATGATGAAAACAGATAATTTATTGGAATATGAAAAAGATTTATATGCAAAAGGTTATAAATTAATCGCCGGTTGTGATGAAGCAGGACGAGGACCATTAGTTGGTCCCGTAGTAGCAGCAGCGGTAATATTACCAATGAATTATCATTTAGATGGTTTAAATGATTCTAAACAATTAAGTGAGAAAAAAAGAGAACAATTTTTTAAAATAATTAATGAAGAAGCCATTAGTGTGGGTGTAGGGATTGTCGATGCTAAAACTATTGATGAAATAAATATTTTAGAGGCTTCTCGTTTAGCCATGAATATAGCATTAGACAATTTAAAAATTAAACCGGAATATATTTTAACCGATGCCATGAAATTAAATCGTGATGTACCAGTACTGCCAATAATTCATGGAGATGCTTTAAGTCTTTCTATTGCGGCGGCTTCAGTTATTGCCAAAGTGACTAGAGACCATATAATGGTAGAATTTAGTAAAAAACATCCAGAATATGAAATTGCTACCCATAAAGGGTATCCAACAAAAAAACATCTTGAACTTATTAAAAAATATGGTATTATAGAAGAGTACCGTCAAACGTATAAACCGGTTAAGGAAATTTTGGAAGGAAGTAGCAGGAAATGAAAGAACAAGAAGAAAATGTTCAAAGCAAAACAAAAAGAAAAAACACTAATACTAATGTAAAAAAGGCAAATAAAACTCCTAATAAGAAAGGTAATTCTAGCAAAAGTAATACTAATAAAGGAGAAAATAAAAATAAAACTGTTAAAAAAACCGTTAAAAAAGAAGAAATTATTAAGGATAATATAGAAGAATTATATGCTGAAGAAGCAAAAACAGAAAAAGTAGAAGAAAAGAAAGAAGAAACTAAAACTAAAAAAGAATTTATAAAAGATACATTTGTTAAAAATGTTATTTTTATGACTATGTATACTTTTATGGTAGAAATTATTTTTCGCTTAATTAGTAAATTTAGTTTATTTAATTATGCTACCTTAAGAATATTATTAAGTACATTTATTTTATCTTTAATCATTACTTCTTTAGCCAGTATAACTAAAAGAAAATGGTTAAGAAATATAATTTTATTATTATATCTATTTGTTTATACTATTTATGCTTGGTTACAACTTGGTTTCATCAATTTTTTAGGAGTTTATATTTCCTTTAATACATCAAGTCAATTTGGAGCAGTAACTGATTATATTTATGACTTTTTAAATTCCTTTAAACCAATATATTATGTAATCTTTATTCCTTTTATTATATCATTCATTGATTATGTTATTTTAGAAAGAAAAAAAGAATATCATAAATTAAAGTTTAATTTAAAAGCCCTTATTATTTTACCAGTTCTTTTAATTAGTATTTTATTATATTATGGAACAATTGTTATGCCATTTATGCAAAATAAATTACAAACTAAAAGTAATAAGTATTTATTTTTATCTCCAGATGTACCTACAGTAGTAGTAAATCAATATGGTTGTGTTGTTTTTGGTATTTTAGATTTCAAAAGTTTTGTGGCTCCAGTAGAAATTGAAGAAACAGTCTTTAATCCTGAAACTCCAGGTAATGTTGTGGAAGCAAGAAGAGAAGTATCTGAAGCCTTAAGTGAAATTGCTCAAACTGAAACTAATAAAAAATATAGTAATCTAAATAAATATTTTGCTTCTCAAAAAGTGACAGATTTTAATGATTACACAGGAATGTTTGAGGGTAAAAATGTAGTTGTTATTTTAATGGAATCTGTTAATGAAGCAATAGTAAATGAAAAATATTTCCCTAATTATTATAGTTTATATTCTAATGGTTGGTATTGGGAAAACAATTATTCACCACGAAACAGTTGTGCTACTGGTAATAATGAATTTAGTGCTATGACCTCATTATATTCAATTTATAATACTTGTACTTCTAATGTTTATAAAAATAATACATATTTTGAAGCCATCTTTAATTTATTTAATGAAAAAGGCTATAATACTACAAGCATGCATGATTTTGTAGAATGGTATTATTATCGGAAAACTATTCATCCAAATATGGGTAGTGGTAAATATTATGGGGCTGGTAATTTAGATATTAAAACTTCAGGTGTATATGGTGAATGGCCTAGTGATGAAGAATTCTTTGAAAAAGCATTCGATATTGTCTTAAATGAAGCAGATGATGGTAAACCATTTATGACTTGGCTTACAACAGTAACTAGTCATCAACCTTATAGTACATCTTCAACTTATGGGGATTTATATCTTGATTATTTTAAAGATGAGGGTTATTCAACTTCTGTTAGTAGATATTTGTCTAAATTAAAAGTTGTTGATAATGCCATTGGAATAATGATTGATAAATTAAAAATGGCTGGTAAATTAGATGATACAGTAATCGTTTTAATGGCTGACCATTATCCATATGGTTTAAAGAAAACTCAAGTTGCCGAAATGATTGACCATAATTTAAATGATTATGATATTGAAAAGACTCCATTCTTAATTTATAATTCTCAAATGACTCCAAAAACTTATAGTGAATATACTTCATATATTAATTTGGTTCCTACAATTGCTAATTTAATGAATTTAAATTATGATCCAAGACTTTATATGGGAACAGATTTATTTAGTGAAGATTATGAATCACGAGTTGTTTTTGCCGATGGTTCTTGGAAAAATGAAATTGCATATTATAATGCTTCAACAAGTAAAACGACATATTTTGGCGATACAGAATATACTATTGAAGAATTACAAAAGATAAATAATATGATTGATTTAAAAATGTCTATGAGTACTAGTGCAATTAAAAATGATTACTTTAATTATCTAGATAAAAAAATTAAAGAATATGAAGAAGAACATCAAAGTGTGGAAGAGAATAATGAAGAACTTCCAGAAAATCCTAGTGAACCAGTAGAAGAATAGATTTTAAACTATTTACAGAAATGTGAATAGTTTTTTAAATTTTATAGAAATTTTAGTGTTATTAATTGACATTAAATAAAAATCAGTGTATAAAATATAATTAGCAAGAGATAAAGGAGTGAAAATTTGAAAAATATCGTAATCGTCGAATCACCTGCTAAAAGTAAAACTATTGAAAAGTATTTAGCGGGAGATTATAAAGTAGTATCATCTAAAGGACATATTAGAGATTTAGCCACTACCGGTAAATATGGGCTTGGAGTTGATTTAGATAATGATTTTAAGCCTAGTTATGTAATAATTAAAGGAAAAAATAAAGATGTTAAAGAATTAAAGAAATTAGTTGATTCAGCCGACCATGTGTATTTAGCAACCGACCCTGATAGAGAGGGAGAAATTATTTCTTGGCATTTAAAAGATGAATTAAAAATACCTGAAGAAAAATATGACCGGGTTACTTTTAGAGAAATTACTAAAGATGTAGTTTTAAATTCAATTAAAGAACCGGCGAAAATTGATATGGATTTAGTTAAAGGGGCGGAAACGAGAAGAATTTTAGACCGAATTATTGGTTTTCGTTTATCTAAATTAATGCAATATAAAACTGGAGGTAAAAGTGCTGGAAGAGTTCAATCGGTGGCTCTTAAATTAATTGTCGATAGAGAAAGAGAAATACTTGCCTTTGTTCCTGAAGAATATTGGACAATTGAAGCCGATTTTAAAGATTTTACGGCTGAATTATTTAAATATAAAGGAAAAGATATTGAAATTAAAAGTGAATTAGAAGCCGATAAAATATTAGGAGAACTTAATAATTCATTCAATATTGATAAAATAGAAGAAAAGGAAAAGAAAAAGTCTGCTCGAGAAGTATTTAAAACATCAACTCTCCAACAAATGGCTGTTAATAAACTTAATTTTGCATCCTCAAAAACCATGAAAATTGCTCAAAAGTTATATGAAGGTATTGATTTAGAGAAAGAAACTGTTGGTTTAATTACCTATATGCGTACCGATAGTGTTCGATTATCTGATGAATTTATTAAAGAAACTAAAGGTTTTATCAATGGCAAATATGGTAGTGAATATGTAGGCTATGCTAAAGTAGGTAAAAAGGATGCTAATATGCAAGATGCTCACGAAGGTATTAGACCGACTAGTATTAAAAGAACTCCTGAATCAGTTAAACCTTATTTATCTACTGATGAATATAAATTATATAAATTAATATATACAAGAGCCCTTGCTTCTTTAATGGCTGATGCTAAAGTTTTAGCCACCACAGTTATATTTGAAAATAATGAATATTTATTTAAAACAACAGGTAGTGTTTTAACATTTGATGGTTATTTAAAAGTATATTCTGAATATGAAGATAGTGAAGATAAAATACTTCCTAATTTTAAAGAATACCAAAGTAAAGTAATTGTGGCCGATTCAATCAATAAATATCAACATTTTACGAAACCAGCCAGTCGCTATACAGAAGCAAGTTTAATTAAAGAATTAGAAAGTTTAGGAATAGGTAGACCATCTACTTATGCCACTATTATAAGTACTCTTAAAGACCACGATTATGTTAAAGTAGATGATAAAAAGTTTGTTCCTACGGAAATGGGAATAGAAACTACGGATAAATTACAAGAATATTTTAGTGATATTATTAATGTTAAATATACGGCCAATATGGAATCTGATTTAGATGAAATTGCTGAACATAAAAAAGATAATATTAAAGTTTTACACGAATTTTATGATAAATTTGCTCCAATTATGGATGATGCTCTTAAAAATATGACAAAAAAGGCTCCAGAAAAGACTGGGGAAGTCTGTCCTAATTGTGGTAGTGATTTAGTAATTAGAAAAGGAAAATACGGCGAATTTGTTGCTTGTTCTAATTATCCAACATGTAAATATATTAAAAAAGGACCTAAAGAAGAAGCACCTAAAAAAGTTATTGCGGAATGTCCTAAATGTCATAAAGATATAATTGAAAGAAGAACCAAAAAAGGAAAGATTTTTTATGGCTGTTCTGGATATCCTAAATGTGATTATGCAACTTGGTATAAGCCAACTGGCGAAGTATGTCCTAAATGTGGTAATTTAATCGTTAATAAAAATAATCAAAATATTTGTGAAAATTGTGAAAAAGAAAAATAGTCTTAAAATTAAGGCTGTTTTTTTGAATTGATTTCTAATAATCAAACACTTCTGAATTTGGTAGAAATACGTAATAGACAGATATTTGACAAAAAAACTATTTATTATCTTAAAATTATCTTAAATATTTGTTATAATTTATTATAGGTGGATTATGAAGAAGAAAAAACTATTTAAAAATAAAACGCAAATGGTTATATATATCATATTATTTATTATTTGTATTGGCCTTTTTATTTATATAGGTAATATAGATTATTCTAAAAATAAAGAAACTGATGCTGAAAGATTTAATGAGTTATATCCTAAAGTACCATTAGATAACCCTTATGTTTTTGCTGATGGTAATGATGTATTACATATATTAAATGGTAATTCTGGTATTGTTTTATTTGGGTTTCCAAGTAATATATGGACTAACTATAATGCTTTATATTTATATGAAGTTTCCCAAGAATATGGCATAAATAAAATATATTATTATGACTTTTTAGATGATAGAGACTCTAATAATGGTACTTATGAAACAATTATAACTAGATTAAATGAATATGTACCAACATTTGATACCGGAAAACAAAATATTCAAGCCCCAACAATTTTAATCGTTAAAAATGGTAAAGTAATTGCTTATTTAGATAATGCTTCAATAATTAAAGGTGATAAAAAACCAGATGAATATTATACTGAATATGAAGAGGGAATAACTAAAGATTTAATTAAAAGAGCCTTAACTGAATATCTTTACTAGGAGGAATATATGGAAGAAAATTTAAAAAGTAAATTAGGTTTTATTTTATTTATCGTTTTTGTTCTATTTTTAGCCATTGGCGGTTATTTCTTTATGGAACATTTAAAAGATTTTAAAGATAAAGATAATGCCCAAGAAAAAGAAAAAATAAGTTATAAAATAGAAGAAGATAAAGATTATATTTATTTTAAAAATGAAGATGTGGTTAGTGAGGGAGCCGAAGCCACTTATAAAGATGTGGTTATTAATATTAAAGGGCAAGAAAATTTAGAAGATACTTTAAATAAAGAAGAAAGAAATTTTAAAGAAAATATTCAATATTTAAAAGAAGATGAATTATTAAATGATAATTTATGTAATTATAAAAATGATAATATTAAATCTTTAAATTATCGTAATTATGATGTTTTCAGTTATAATAGGTATTTATCTTTAGTTGTATATGATTATACTTATACTTGTTTTGACCATACAACATTTAAAGAAACAAAAAGTTATATATTTGATGTAGATAAAGGTAGACTACTTACGACTGAAGAAGTATTAGCCATCTATGATACTACAATGGAAAGTGTCAAAGAAAAAATTAAATCAGAATTGCAAAGTAGTAAAGATATTGATATAATTTTAGTTGATGAAACCCTAAATAATTTAAATTATGGTTTATATATTAATGAATATGGTAATTTATATATAAATTATTTAACTAGGGCAGTAGATAAGAGTAGTGGAGTTGAAGTGAATGCTAACTTTTTAGGAGAAATGGAGATTAAATAATGAATTTAGAATTAAATACCGAAGAAAAAATGATTAAAACAATTGATACTTTAGAAAGTAAATTATTAAGTATTAGAGCCGGAAGAGCCAACCCATCTATGTTAAATGGAGTTATGGTTGAATACTATGGTACACCAACACCACTTAATAGTATTGCAAATATTACTGTTCCTGAAGCCAGACAATTATTTATTAAACCTTTTGACCGTAGTGCTTTAAAAAATATTGAAAAAGCTATTAATGAATCTAATTTAGGAATTGCTCCAAGTAATAATGGCGAAATGATTATTATAACTATTCCGGAACTTACCGAAGACAGAAGAAAAGAATATGTTAAAAGTGCTAAATCAATTGGTGAAGAGGCTAAAATTGCTTTAAGAAATATAAGACAAGAAGATAACGATAAAATAAAACAAGCCGAACTTCCAGAAGACGAAGAAAAATTATATTTAGAAGATGTTCAAGAATTAATTAATAAATATAATAAAATAGTAGATGATAAAGTTAAAGAAAAAGAAACAGAATTAATGCAAATATAAAAGAAAGTTCATTTAGTTAGAACTTTTTTTCTTGGCTTAAAAGTTAGTAAAATATTTTTGGACCTAATTATGCTTTGACTTTCGAACATTTTGGTTTAACAGAAGAAGAAATTACTAAAATTGAAACTGAATTTTTAAATTGTAATATTATAAATTTTAAAGATATCACAACTCTTAAATTAAAAAAATAATGATAATTAATATTTATTAAAATAAATTAATGTGTTATACTAATAATAGAAGTAAAATAGGAGTTGGTGTGATGAAAAAGTTGCTAATGAATTTGGTAATGGTAATTTTATTGATTCCAACAACTTGTCTAGCAGTCACTTGTGATGTAGATGATTATTCTGCTGAAGTAAAAATTGATAAAAATAGTATTAGTTTAGGAGATAAAGCCTTTATTTCTGTTAGTAGTAATTTTGATTATAATGTTGAATATAAATCTAGTATAAAAGATATGGTAAATATCGATGAAAATGGAGTAATTACTTCTTTAAAAGATGGACAAACTAATATTGGGGTTACGGTTAATTTTTTAGCCGATACTTTAAATGAAGAAATTGTAAAATCTTGTACGGTTAATTTAGCATTAGAAGTTCTATCTAATGATGCCTCTTTAAAAAGTTTAAATTTAGAAGAATTAGATATTAGTGCTATATTTCAAAGTGATAAATATGTCTATGATATTACATTACCTTATAAATATGATAGTGTAAATATTTTAGCCGAAGCAAATAGTAGTAGTGCTAAAATAAGTGGAGCCGGGAAAAGATATCTAAATGAGGGCTTAAATGCTTATAGTATTATTGTTAGTGCTCCCAATGGAAATAATACAATTTATAAGGTTAATATAACAAGAGAAGAAGCCAATAGTGATACTACATTAGAAAGTTTAGTAGTTGAGGGTTATCTTTTAACTCCCCAATTTAGTAGTAATATTAAAAAATATCAATTAGATGTCGATAAATCAGTTGATGAGATTACTATTGCAGCCAAACCAACTTATAATTTTGCCACAGTTTTAGGAACCGGGAAATTTACTTTAGCGAGTGGTAAAAGTAAGTACTATGTGACAGTTATTAGTGAAAGTGGTACGCAAGAGAGATACGAAATAGAAATTAATAAGAATAATGGCACTAGTAAATTAAGTAAATTAGCCATAACTGATTATGATTTAAGCCCTAATTTTAATCCTGATGTTTACCTTTATAATGTGACGGTTAAAAATGATGTCTATAAATTAGATATTAAAACTGAAAATACCGATAATGAACAAATTGAAATAATTGGCAATGAGAATTTTAAAGTTGGCGAAAACGAAGTAATTATTCGATTAACTAGTGAAGATAAAACCAATACAACTTATAAGATTTTAGTTAATAAATTAAGTGCGGAAACTGAAAAAATAATTAAAAAGAATACAACCTTATTAAAAATATTATTAGTTTTATTTATTGTATCAGTAATCATAATGGCGGGCTTGATTGGTATATTTATTAAACGAAATACTAAAAAGAGTTATAAGTTAAAAAAACGTAAAAAAGTAAGAAGCACTAGAAAATAGTGCTTTTTATATTAGTGGTGGTAGTAGTATGTTTGAAGAATTAATTGATAAAATAGAAAGGATATCAATAAGTTATCAAATAAGTAAATTTTTAAATATCTTTTTAATTTTATCATATGTAGTATTATTTTTAATTATGTATAGTAGTGATTTTGACTACTTACTAATTAATATTCTAATTTATTTTAGTGTGTTAACCTTTATTTTATTTATGAGTATTATAATATTTTTAAATACTAAATTAGAAAGGAAAATTAACTTTAATTTATATAATAGTTATACCTATTTAATAAAAGATGCTAATGTTAAGTGTGCCGATACAATAATTGAATTTTTAAAAAACAATAAAATAAGAGATTTAGAAAACTTAAATAAAATGCGTGAAGAATTTAAAAATATCTATTTACATGAAACTAAAATTCATAATAAAAATTATAATTATTTAACTTTTGGAACTATTTTAGCAACTTGTATTGCTTGTTATAATGAAACTATTAAAATGGTTGATATTCATAAATTAACCAATTGTATTTTTTGGGCACTAGTTATTTTTATTGTTTTATCATTATTAATTTTTTAAAAACTAAATTATTTGCTTATATAGAAGAACCGAAACAAGATATTATTAAGGGAATATATAATTCATTCTTAAAAATTGAGTTTAATTTTGAAAAATATCAAGAAAAGTTAAATAATTTGTAAAGTAATGAAAAAGAGTTGTATAAATAAAAATAGATATGGTATAATATAAATACCTAGTAAGGTAAGTTATTCATATAAAACCGACTATATAGATAAATTGGGGAACTAATTATCTTGTGGTGTTGAATGCCTATACATTGTATGGGAATCCTAATACTTGATATGTGTTCTACCACCTGCGAGAGAGCGGGATTTTATCAAGATAACTACCACTAGGTTTTTAAATGGAGTTTAATATGTATGAAAGAGTTATAAAATTAATTGGTGAAGAGGCTTTAAATAAAATTCATCAATGTAAAATACTTTTAGTAGGTTGTGGGGGAGTAGGTAGTTTTGTCTATGAAGCACTAATTAGAAGTGGATTCTATAATATTGTCCTTATTGATAAAGATAAAGTTGATATTACTAATTTAAATAGACAATTAATTGCTAATTTAAATACTCTTAATGAATCTAAAGTAAAGGTGGCTCAAGAAAAAGCCCGAGGATTAAATGAAAACATTAAAATAACGGCTTTAGAGATGTTTTTAGATGAAAATAATATAAATACACTAGATAAAGATTTTGATTTTATAATTGATGCTTGTGATACCTTAAATACTAAACTTGCTCTAATTAAGTTTGCTTTAGATAATCATATTAAAATTATATCTGCTATGGGGATGGGTAATCGAATTGATGCTAGTAAAGTAAAAATTACGACATTAGATAAAACATATAATGACCCTTTAGCCAAAAAATTAAGAAAATTAGTAAAAGATGAAAGATTAAATTCAAAAATAAAAGTCGTTTGGAGTGAAGAAGAACCAAAACAAAAGGGTGTAGTTAATTCCATTATTCCAGTTCCTGGAGTAGCGGGTTTATTAATTGTTAGTGACATAATAAAAGAGATAGTTAATAATTAACTACCTTTTTTCATATCATTATGGACTTTATTTAAATTATTTTCAATGGTATTATTTTTAGGATGATAATAAATCACATCTTTAATATTATCGGGTAAGTATTGTTGACTGACCCACGAATTAGGATAATTATGAGGATATTTATAATTAGGATTACCATTTTTTATATGGGCTGGAACATTACCCGTACTACCTTTATGAATATCACTTAAAGCATTATCAATTGCCATAATAGCACTATTACTTTTAGGAGATAAAGCCATTTCAATAGCAATTTCCGCAAGTGGAATTCTCGCTTCTGGTAAACCAACTCTTTCGGCTGCATTAATCGCGGCATCAAGTCTAGGACCTATTCCCGGGTTAGCAAGGCCAATATCTTCATAAGCAATAACGGATAAACGCCTATAAATACTATCTAAATCCTCAACTTCAATTAATCTAGCCATATAATGAATAGTGGCATTAACATCACTACCTCTAATAGATTTTTGCAAAGCACTTAAAACATCATAATGACCATCTTCATTTTTATCGTGGAAAAATATTGGTTTACTATTTATATTTTTTAATACTTCTAAAGTTATTTCATGATTAATAGTAGAGTAGTAAGCCATTTCTAATAAATTTAAAGCACTTCTAACATCACCACTACTAATATGACAAATATATTCTAAAGATTTATTATCTATTTTAATATTTTCTAAAACATTACACGCTTTTTTTAATACTTTAATTATATCTTTATCTGTTAATTCTTTTAATTCAAAAATTTGACAACGACTTCTAATCGCAGGATTAATCTTATGATAAGGATTACTAGTAGTAAGACCAATTAAAATAATGGTTCCTTTTTCAATATAGGGTAGAAGTATATCTTGTTTATCTTTATTCATCCGATGAATTTCATCGACAACTAAAATAATATCACCATAAAATTTAGCCTCTTCAATAGCCATATCAAAGTCTTCTTTTTTATTAATGGTGGCATTTAAAAATTTAGTTCTTAAACCAAGTTCATTACTTAAAGCATAAGCAATACTGGTCTTACCAATTCCTGGTTTGCCATAAAAAATCATTGAAAATAATTTCTTATTTTTTACTAAATTAGTCAATATTTTATCTTTTCCTATTAAATGGTCTTGACCAACAACATCACTTAATTTACTAGGTCTTAATTCATCCGCTAATATTTTCATAAATATCCCTTTCATAAGTTATTATAGCAAAAAATAAGCGATTATTAAATAATTTGTGGTATAATTTAATTGTGATAATAATGGAAGAATTAGATAAAAATATTATAGATTATTTAGATTATTTAAAGTATGAGCGGAAGTTATCCAATAATACTTATGAATCATATTATTATAATTTAAAAATGATAAGTGATTTTTTTGATTCTAAAAAGGTAATTAATTTAAATGAAGATGATATTCGAAATTATTTATATAAATTAGATAAAAATAGTAAAACTAAAGCCCATTATTTAACGGTTTTAAATTCTTTCTATGAATATATGCTAGAACTTAATAGAATAACTAAAAATCCTTGTGTTAATATAAAAATGCCCAAACTTGATAAAAGATTACCTAAATATTTAACTTTTGAAGAAATAGATAAACTATTAGATATCGATTGTAAAAAGCCCATAGATTATCGTAATAAAGCCATGTTAGAGGTATTATATGCCACAGGAATAAGAATTAGTGAACTTTTAAATTTAACGAAGTCTAATTATAATAAAAGTGGAGCATATATTAAAGTAATGGGTAAGGGTAAAAAAGAAAGAATTGTACCTATTGGAGATATAACAATTAAATATTTAGATATCTATGTCGATAAATATCGAGGGTATATTTTAAATACTAAAGATTCTAATTATTTATTTGTCAATTATAATGGTCAAAGAATGTCTAGACAAGGATTTTTTAAAATATTAAAAAAGCAATGCCAATTAAGTGAAATAAATAAGGAAATATCTCCTCATATAATAAGACACTCCTTTGCAACGCATTTACTTAATAATGGAGCCGATTTAAGAATAATTCAAGAATTATTAGGGCACGAAAATATTTCTACTACGGAAATATATTCACATATATCTGATGAAAAAATTGCAAGTGATTATCAAAATCATCCACATGCATAAAAAAAAGGAAGAGTTAATCATCTTCCTTTTAATAAAGCAAATATTATTTACCTTCGTTATTACGAGATCTTTGGTTGTTTTTAGAAGAATTATTACTTCTATTATTTGCTTCTTTATTATTACTACGTTGATTATTTCTACTATTGTTGCTACGAGAATTATTACAATTTCTACTCATATTTCTTCCCTCCTGATATTATTATGAGCAAATTTCATTTATTAATACTTAACTTTAGGAATTATTTTTTGGCAATAAATGGGTAATTATATTGGTATAATTTGGTATTAAAATAAGAAGTGATTTAATAAAATAAGGAGTATTCCTAGACTAAATCCCCAATAGATAAATTTTTCATTTTTATAAGATAAGGCTTTAGGAAGCATTTCGTGTATAGATAAAGTAATCATAATCCCGGCAACAAAAATAAGAGTAATACTAATCATTAAATCGGTAATATAATTTTTTAAGAAAATAAAAGCGAGTAGGGCACCCATTGGTTCAGCAATACCAGATAAAAAAGTGTTAAATAAGGCTTTCTTTTTCGAATGGGTTGCAAAGTATATTGGAACAGCAATGGAAATACCCTCGGGAATATTATGAAACATTATAGCAAGAGATAATTTTAAGCCTAAACTTTCGTCTTGGACACTTCCAATAAAAGTGGCTATACCCTCAGGTAAATTATGAAGCATTAAAGCCAGCATACTTAATATTCCAAGTTTATATAAAGAATTACTATCTTGTTTATCCATTAATTTATTAATATATAATACGGCTATAACTCCAATTAAAAAAGAAATAAGAACTAAAAACATCGTTTTAGTAAAATGATAATGATTTAATAGATTAAATAATGATGAGGGAATTAAATCGGTTATACTAATGCCAATCATAATAGCAATGGAAAATGCTAAGCAAAAAGTAATAAATTTATTAATATTCTTTTCTTTAATATGAAAAAAGATAATTATTCCTCCGAGTAGAGTAGACATACCAGCCATTGTAGATATTAAAAAAGCATTTAGAAAAGACATATTATCACCAATATAATCTTATGTACTAAATAGAAAATTAATTTAAGGATTTGAATAAATACAAATAAAATGCATCTTAAAATATAGTTATTAAAGCAATATAAAAAATGTAATTTTTGAATAGAGTAGTCAAACACCAATTCCATTGTGCAAAAGGCTTTCGGAGGTTTTGGTTAACATAACATATATTAAGCAAGAATTGTAAAATTCCGTTTTTAAGCATTATTTTAGCACAATTTAAGCCATATCTTACACATCTACTATTAATAATATCATATTATCGCAATATTTTAAATCGTTAAAAGAAAAATTAAAATAAAATTTCTTAAAATTATTTCACTCACACCTAGGAAGGAATGTACGTATATCCTTATAATTAATATTAAATAAGGATTAATTACGCGTGTATATATCCTATTTATTTATATATTAATAAGGATATATATATAACCCAATTCAAAATATAAAAATGCAATAAAAAAGAGTAGTGATTACTCTTCAGTTATCGGTTCAGAACTTACCCAATAATAATTACCATCTTTACCTTTTCTATATGTATGTTTGTATTTAGTAGCATATTTTTCCATAAATTCAAAATCCATTTTATCTTCATCAAATTCATCACTACATTCTTTATTTACGATAGTAGAGGGGTAGTCTTTATAGCAAATATTATTTGTTTCCATAATGAAGTAATCATATAAGTACACTTCTCTACCCTTTTTAATTGCTTTATTTAAAACTCTATAAATAGTTGATTCATTACCAAAAGTATAACTAAATGTTTCAGATAAACCACAATAGTATTTATCACCTTTTAAATAACAAATATGTGTATTATCGGCTTTAAATTCTTTATTATCTTTAATATCTTCACCAAATAACTTTTTATAGGTATCATCAATAATATTTCTATCAATTTTACTAACTGTACATTCTTCAGTATCATCAGTCACTCTAAAGACCATACCATCATCATTTTGACAAATTTCACTCTTCTCTAGTCTTTTTAAAGTTTCTGTTTCTGGTTCCTTTATCTCAGATTTTTGATAAGCCATACATAATTTAGTAGCGGTTGCTACATCACTATTTTTAATCGGTTTATTAACGTAATTAAATAAGCCATCACAATTAGTTAAATCATCAGTATTAAAATAATTATGTAATTCTGCAACTAAATCAGACTCTGGATTTAAATTACGACCTCTAACGATATTGGTAATAATTAAAAATAAAGTTAATCCAATTAAAATGATAATTAATAATATTAGAACTTTATCTTCTTTTACATTACTTTTTTTACCATCTTTAGATGTTTTTTTTACTTTTTTTATTTTATTTTTAGTATCATTCTTTTGCATAATTAACTCCCTTTTTATTCTTAAGCCTTACGTGATTCAATTTCAGCAATTTTTTCGAATACTTCTGCGGCATTACTTTCATTTATTTCCGCATAGCCTAATTCTTTTAAAGCCTGAATTCTTGTCGTAATTAGTTGTTGAGTTCTACTTAACTTCTCTTCTTTTTTAGTCTCTAATTCTCTTACAAATCTTTTTCTATTTTCCATAACTTTACTTTTACTGGCTCCCCCATTATTGTAAAGGTTTAAAGCCGCATATAAAATACTTTCAAATATATATTGTTTTTCTTCACTAAAGGCATATTCTTCAGGGCCAATAAAACCATTTGTTTTAGCCATATATGCTAAAATATATTTAGTTTCCGCTACATTATCCATTGATTGTAAGAAATAATATAGGTATTTAATTGCATAAAAATCATTATTTTTATTTTCTTCTAGTTTTTCTTTAATTAGAAATACTAAATCATTCATTAAGATGCGACTGTCTTTATCTAGTCCTTTTAAGTCTAAAATGTTTTCAAATTCATTATTACTTCTGGAACCAGCATTTAATCTTTTTTCGACATTCATTAAATATTCAGTATTTACTTTAACACGTCCTATTTCTTCATTACTACCATCTTTTAAATCTAATAATTGTAATAGTAATATTTTCTTTTCTTTTGGCCATTTATCTAAATTATCTAATGATAAATAATTATAGACCATTTGTCTAGACACACCTAAGTATTTTGAAAGTCTTACTTTAGAAACCCCTAATTCTTGTAATAAATCATTTAACTTATCCATTTTTACACTCACTGCTTTCTATTATTTACAATTTAATTATACATAACTTAACAATTATGTGTCAACCCAAAAATTATTTTTATTGCAAATCTCTTCTCGTTATGATATATAATTTTTTATTTTTATAGAAGCAATAAAAGATATCTTCTTTAGTTAAATTCCGTTTTTCCAAAATATTTTTTAACCACTCTTCACTTTTATGAATATACTTTAAGGCTTTATGTTGGGTACTACCATCTAAAATAAGTGGCATAGGATAAGCCGAGGGAATTCTAAATAAATTATATTTGAATATTGACAATTTTCCATTAGGTTCTAAAAAAGCATACTCTACTTCATCAATATTTTTTATTTCTTTTTGTCTTAAACTTAAAAGTAAATTATCCATACTATATCTTTGTTTAACCATTTCGTGATAATTAATTTTTCCATTACAAATAATCAAAGATGGCTTACCATCAAAGAACGTTCTAACAACTCGGGATTTAATTGAAATAAAGGCAAGCCCAATTTCTAATAAAACTAAAAGAGTTATAGGTACAATTGTTAAAAAAATACTATCTTCAATATTTTCGATTGAAATAGCAATTAATTCCGCAATTAAAATAGAAACAATTAAATCTATAACTCCTAACTGCCCTATTTCTCTTTTCCCCATTAATCGAAAACAAAACATAACAAAAAAATAAAAAAATGTTGTTCTAAATACAACTTGGAGCATTTCCATATAATCACCCTAAATTTATTATGGTTTTATTCATATATTTTTAATCATTTTATTATAATTTAATAGGTGATAAAATGAATAAATTAATTAATTATGCCAAATTTATTAGTATTTTTTTAATTGTTGAGTTAATTTTAACTTTTATAACTAGTCTTTTAAATTTAATGGGCTTAAATAGCGGTATTACTTCCATAATTATGTTTATAAGTAATATTATACTTATCTTTATCTTATCTTTTTATAATGCTTTTAAAATGCAAAAGAAAGGCTTTTTAGAGGGAATTATTTTAGGATGTATCTTTATTCTATTAATGGTTATTATTAAATTAATTCTCTTTACAAGAAGTTTTCATATATCAACATTTATTTACTATTTAATTTTACTTATGACTAGTATTTTTGGTGGTATGCTGGGAGTCAATAAAAAAAGTGAAGAATAATTACTCCACTACTACAAATGAAAAAGAATTTTTATCTCTTAAAACATAAGAATTTTCATTATAATACTCTTTTGTGACGGGATTACTTACGGCTTCTAAATATTTATTAGCGTATAATTCTTTTAAAGTTATTTTTTCTTGGGTACATTTTTGGTCGTAATAGCATTTTTCCGCCATACCAATTATTTTACTTTCTACTACTTCATATAAATGTTTTTCGTGATTTTTATTTACTTTATAAATGGTTGGAATAATTAAAAGTAGTAAAATAACAATTATTGTTCCCATAATAGTAATTTTATTTGTATTCATAATTTTCTCCATAATAATCTAAAATAAATTTATCACGATACTCTTCTAAAGTATCAGTTTTAATATTTTCTCTTATTTCTTGCATTAAATTAGTTAAAAAAGTAATATTGTGAATGGAAAGAAGACGGGCTCCAAAGGTTTCGTCAGCCGTTATTAAATGTCTTATATAGGCTTTAGTATAATTTTGACAAGCATAACAATTACATCCCTCTTCTACGGGTGTAAAATCTTCTTTATATTTACTATTTTTAATATTTATTTTGCCTTTTTTAGTATAAGCATGTCCATGCCGAGCCAATCTTGTCGGAGATACACAGTCAAATAGGTCAATTCCACGCATTACATTTTCAATTAAATCTATTGGGTCACCAACACCCATTAAATAACGTAATTTATCGGTAGGTAAGTATTTAGTGGCATAACTAACCATTTTATACATAGTCTTTTTATCTTCTCCTACACTTGTTCCACCAACTGAATAGCCATCAAAATCCATTTTAACTAATTCTTCTACACAATGACGTCTTAAATCTTCATATTCGCCACCTTGAACAATGCCAAATAACATTTGGTCAGGACTATTAAAAACGGCTTTGCCTCTTCTTGCCCAATTTAAAGTACGCTCTACACTATTTTTGACGTAATCATAAGTACTAGGCCATTTTACACATTCGTCAAAACTCATAACGATATCACTACCTAATTTCATTTGAATATCAATTGATTTTTCGGGAGTTAAAAATAATTTATCGCCATTTTCATGATTTTTAAAATGAACTCCCTCATCGGTAATATCTTTAGGTTTGGCTAAACTAAATACTTGATAACCACCAGAATCCGTTAAAATAGG
>CANRCL010000013.1 GCA_947629115.1 uncultured Bacilli bacterium
CAATTGATATTCCAAATGAAAGAAAAGTTCATACTAAACCAATGCCTAGATTAGGTGGTTTAGCAATTTTTGGTGCCTTTTTAGTAGGTTATATGTTATATGGAGAGCCAACAATTCAAATGATATCAATATTAATTGGCTCATTTATAATATTATTAGTTGGCATTTTTGATGATGTAAAACCTATTAGGGCTCGTTTTAAATTTTTAGTTCAAGTAATTGCAGCCTTAATTGTAGTAATATATGGTCAATTATATTTTACAGAGATTTCTTTTTTAGGAATTAATTTAAAATTTAATTTATTATTTAGTTATATATTGTCCACATTTTTTATCGTGGCATTATCAAATGCCATAAATTTAATTGATGGCCTAGATGGTTTAGCTGGTGGTGTTAGTTCAATTTATTTTTTAACAATTAGTATAATAACTATTATTTTAAATCGTACAACTGGCCTAGATTTTATGTTATCTTTAATTTTACTTGGAGCGACTTTTGGCTTTTTGGTTTATAATTTTCCACCTGCTAAAATATTTATGGGTGATTCTGGAAGCTTATTTTTAGGTTTTATGATATCCGTAATTGCTTTAGTAAGTTTTAAAGTCGCAACTTTAACATCACTTGTAATACCTATGGTTATTTTAGCAATACCAATTTTTGATACTGCTTTAGCAATTTTAAGGCGTTTATTAAAACATGAAAGCATAGGTACACCAGATAAAGAGCATTTTCATCATCAATTGTTAAAATTAAAATTTTCTCCTCGAGTAAGCATATTAATTATCTATATGATAAATATTATGTTTTCAATAGTATCAATTTTTTATGTTATAGGTCATACTGATGAAGCAATAATAGTATATTTATTTTTAATGTTATTACTATTATTCTTAATATTAAAAACTGATATTTTATATCATCACAAGGGAAAGGATGAAAAAGGTGTAAAGAAAAAATGAAAATATTTAGAAGATTAAACAAAAAAAAGTTAGAAAAAATATTTGCTATTTTAGTGGCAATAGTTTTATTAATTTCTATTTATTTAAATACTTATTTATTAATAAAATATAATGTTTTACCTTGGAAATTTTTAATAATTTATTTTTTGCTAGTGGGTTTAATACCTTTTGCTTTAATATTTATATCGATTTTTAAAAGGCCACGTTTGGTTATTAGAGTTATTGTTTATGTGTTTGAATTCTTATATTTAATAATTCTATTTATTGTTTTTGGCTATTTAAATAATACTTTTGATTTTTTAAATAATTTTACTAGTGGCTATGATTATGAAACTAAAAATTATTATGTTTTAGTTGATAAAAATTCAGAATATGAAAAAATAAAAGAATTAAAAAATAAAACAATTGGTTATGCTAAAAATTTAGATTCAAGTATTGATAAAGCTTTTGAGGAAATAAGTAGAAAAGTTAAAATATCAAGCAGTGAGTATGAGGGGTATGCAGAATTGTTTACTTCATTAGATAATAAAGAGATAGATAGTATTTTGATAAATGATACATTCTATGAAATGTTATCTGAAGAAGAAAATCCTGTGACGGCAAATACTAAAATATTATATAAATTTAGTATAAAAGAGAAAATTGAACAATTAGGTAAAGAAGTAAATGTTACAAAAGAGCCATTTAATATTTATATTTCAGGAATTGGTAATTATGGCAACATTACTGATAGTGGTTTAAGCGATGTAAATATGGTTATTAGTATTAATCCGAAAACTTATGAAATATTAATGCTTAATATTCCAAGAGATTACTATGTAACTTTAATTGGTAGTAAAATTAAAGCCGAAGGTGATGCTGCAAAAGATAAACTTACTCATGCCGGTTTATATGGTGTTGAAACAAGTTTAAAAACCATTGAAAATTTACTTGATATTGATATAAACTACTATATTAAAGTTAATTATGGGGCAATAGTTAATTTAGTAGATGCTTTAGATGGAGTAGAGGTATACTCAAATTATGATTTTACAACAACTGATGGTGGATATAGATTTAAAAAAGGTTATAATAAAGTTAATGGTAAACAAGCTTTGCAATTTGTTAGAACAAGAAAAGCATTTGCTGGTGGTGATCGTGTAAGAGGAGAAAATCAACAATTAATGATACAAGCAATAATTGATAAGGCTAGTTCTCCAGCCGTATTATTAAAATATGATGATATATTAAAAGCATTAAATAATTGTTTTACAACAAATTTATCAACTGATAGTATTATGAGTTTAATAAATATGGAACTTGACAAAATGCCTAAATGGAATATTACTTCCATATCTCTAGATGGTAGCGATGCTCATAAGTTTACATATACATATAAAACTTATGAATTATATGTAATGATTCCAAAAGAAGAAACTATAAACGAAGCAAAAGAAAAACTAAAAAATAATATGTAAAAATTAAAACATCACTTTCAATGTGATGTTTTAATTTTCGATAATTACGTAAGCTATAGTGTATTCAGTTTCATAAGAAATAGAAATTTTTATGTTAGAAATATTGGCACAATACAAAAAGCCATTATTATCTGTTAATATCTCTATGTCCAAAAAATTTAAATCTTTCGTGTTAGGCAATGCTTTCATTATGGCTTCTTTAGCAGCAAAGCAACCACATAAATACATTAATCCTCTTTGAATATATTCTTTTTTTTCTTTTTCAGTAAGAACAAATTCAATAAAACGATTATTTTTGTTTTTTAATCTTTCATTTTTGACAATATCACAACCAATATGCATATAAACTCCTTTCAATAATAATAACTCCAATTGAAAAATAAAAAAAGAGTATGAAAAATAAAAAAAGAGGTTGATTTTCGGGGGGGGAATATTTTATAATTTAACTAAAGGACAAATTGTCGAAGGAGATTTACTAATTATGAAATATGATGTAATAATTGTTGGTAGTGGATTTGCAGGTAGTGTTTTAGCTAGAAAATTTGCCGAAGACGGAAAAAAGGTTTTAGTTTATGAAAAAAGAAATCAAATTGCTGGTAATATGTATGAAGAGGTTTTAGAAAACAAAGTGAGAGTTCATAAATATGGGCCTCATATATTTCATACAAATAATAAAGAAGTTTTTGATTTTTTAAAAAAATATGGAGAATGGTTTTTTTATGAACATAAAGTATTAGGAAAAATAAATAATGTTTTAGTTCCAATACCATTTAACTTTAAATCTTTAGAATTGCTATTTAATCAAGAAGAAGCTCAAAAAATTAAGGATGAACTATTAAAATGTTATCCAAATTCAACAAAAATTTCTATTTATGATTTAGTAAATAGTTCTAATAAAATAATCAAAAAATTTGGCGATTTTGTCTATAAAAACGTTTTTGAAAATTATACTGCTAAACAATGGAATATACCAATAAGTGAAATAGATAAATCTGTTATTAATAGAGTTCCTGTAATTTTAGGATATGATGATAGATATTTTCAAGATAAATATCAATTTATGCCCAAAAATGGCTATACTAAAATATTTGAAAACCTATTAAATGATAAAAATATTACTATTAAATTAGGAACTAATGCTTTAAATGATTTATCTATAAATAATAATCAAATTTATTGGAAAGGAACCGAATATAAAGGTATTGTAATTTACACAGGGCAAATAGATGAATTATTTAAATATAAATTTGGACCTTTACCATATCGATCATTAAAATTAGAATTTGAAAATTATGACATTAATTATTTTCAACCAACATCAGTTGTAAATTATCCAAATGAACAAGCTTTTACTAGAATTACAGAATTTAAATATTTATCTAGTCAATTAATAGATAATAAAACCACAATATTGAAAGAATATCCTCAAGAATATGATTATGAAGATGAAAGAAGCATACCATATTATGCCATAATTAATGATGATAATTTAAAAAAATATAATAAATATTTTGAATTAGCAATTTCAGTGCCCAATCTGTATTTATGCGGAAGATTAGCTGAATATAAATATTACAATATGGATGCTGTTATAGAACGATCATTTGAATTATATAAGAAAGTAGGAGAAAAAATTGAAAAAAGTAGTTAAAAACAAAAAAGATGAAACATTATATATAGTAATCCCAGCTTATAATGAAGCAGAAAATATTGAAGAAATTGTCACAAGTTGGTATAAAATATTAAATTTTGGGGATAGTAAATCTAAACTTGTAGTTGCTGATAGTGGAAGTACTGATAAAACAAATGAAATATTGAAAAGATTAAGTAAAAAATATGATAATTTAGTAATTTTGTCTGATGGATTAAAACAACATGGTCCAAAATTAATTGAACTATATAAATATGCTATTGACAAAAATGCTGACTGGGTATTTCAAACAGATTCAGATGGTCAAACCAATCCAAATGAGTTTGAAAAGTTTTGGAATTTAAGACATAATTATGATGCCATCATTGGTAAAAGGACTAAAAGAGGAGATGGAAAATCTAGAAAGTTTGTTGAGGATGTTCTTTGTACTATTTTAAAAGTTATTTTTGGAGTGAATTTAGAAGACTCTAATGCACCATTTAGATTAATGAAAACTTCACTTGTAAAAAAATATATAGATAGATTTCAACCAGATTATAATTTAACAAATGTTATGTTATGTGTTTTTTATAAATATTATAATGAAAATGTACATTTTGAAGAAATATCTTTTGAATCAAGAAAAGCAGGCGTGAATTCTATTAATATAAAAAAGATAATTAAAATTGGTTTTGCTTCATTAAAAGATTTCAGAAATTTTAAAAAGGATATGAAAAATAATGATAAAAAAATATAAAAGTATAATTTTATATGGTATTTTTGGAATTGCTACAACATTTGTTAATCTTTTAGTTTATTTTATTTGTTCAAAAATTATTAATTTTAATATCTTAAATAGCACATTAATTGCTTGGGTAATAGCAGTTATATTTGCTTTTGTTACAAATAAAATTTGGGTGTTTGAAAGCAAAACAACAAATATAAAGGATATATTAAAAGAAATACTATCTTTTTTTTCTTGTCGGTTAATTACAGGTTTTTTAGATTTAATTATTATGTATATTTTTGTTGATAAATTGCATTTTAATGATATGTTAATTAAAATAATCTCTAATATTGTAGTAATTATATTAAACTATATTGCTAGTAAATTATTGATATTTAAAAAAGAAAAAAACAAGTCAAAAAATAATAAAAAATATGATTCAAGTGATATATTAATTTTAATAACTATTTTCATTATGGCATTTTTGGTTTCAATGAAAAGTCCACAAAATTTTTTGCAAAATGGTATCTCTTCTATTGATTCAAGTGTTTTTAGATTAATTGGTTTGTTGATGTCAAAAGGATATACTCCTTATATAGATACATTTGACCACAAAGGTCCTCTTATATATTTAATAAATTTTATAGGATATATAATAAATAAAAATAATGGCATTTGGATTATTGAAATGATTTTTATTTTTGTTAGTTTTTTATTTATATATAAAATCGCTAAAATTCAAAACAAAAAATTTTCTTCTTTAATAATTTTATTATTTACAATAGTTAATTTATTTACATATTTAAATGAAGGAAACATTGTAGAAGAATATGCATTACCATTTATATTAATATCTTTATATATTTTTATTGATTATTTTCAAAATAAAAATATCAATAAACTGAAATTAATAATATGTGGAGCATGTTTTGCTTGTGTTTGTTTACTTCGAATAAATATGATATCCTGTTGGGCGGTTTTTTGTTTAGCTATATTAATAAAATGTATTATTGATAAAAGTTATAAAGAATTATTGAATTATATAATTTATTTTCTCATTGGTGTATGTATAATAACTGTTCCAATTATATTATGGTTATCTTTAAAAGGCGCCTTTTCTGATTTTATTTTTGATTATTTTATATTTAATTTTAAATATACTGTTGATGCAGGATTATTGCCAACTTGGCATACGCTTTTCTATTTTTTAAAAAATAGTATTGTTACAATTGTTATACTTATTAATATTTTTGCTATTATCAAAGAAAAAAATAAAAGTATGTATATATCAAATTTATGCTTTCTATTTTTATCTCTTTTAACTGTTTCTATGTCTGGGAGAACATATAATCATTATGCTATAGTTTTAGTTCCTACTTTTGTAATTCCTATTTCGTATATTATTAACTTTATTTTAAAACATAAAAATGATAATTTGACAATATTTATTGCTATTTATTTGCTATCAATATTAGTTGTTCCATCTTGGGAATCATTAATTGAAAAAATTGGCGTTATGTATAGTTATAATAATCATAATATTTCTCAAATTGATGATAATTTAGCAACTATTAAAGATTTAATAAATAAAAATACAACTTCTAATGATAAAATATCAGTTTATGGTAATTGGGATATAGTATATCTTATTTCTAATAGACTGCCAGCTTCTAAATATAGCTATCAATTTCCTATTGGAGAAATAAATCCACAAATATTTGAAGAGTATTTTTATGATTTAAAGAAAAATAATGCTAAAATTATTGTTGTAAAAAATTCTTATAATAGTAAAATAAATGATTTTGTTAAAAATAATAATTATGATGAATTATGGAATAATGAAGATGAAAAAATATATGTATTTATAAAAAATGAAGAAGAGCCACAATTAGAAAATTAATTTATAAAATTTTTGATTTTAATATAGTTTAAAATATTAAACTTTAATACACACTTTAGTTTTTAAAGAAAATTTCATTAAAAAAATAGTAAAAAGTTTAAAATTCTTAAAAATGTTTAAAGTTAAGACATATAATAATTTATATAATTATTTAATAGTAAAGTTGATTTCTCTTAATCGGCTTTTTTATTTGAACTAATAATGGATTTAGTCTATTTAAAAATTTAATTTTTATCACGCATCCATTCAGTAAAAAAAAAAAAAAAATAAAAAGGTTGATTTCGGGGGGGGTATATTTTATAATAACTAATGAGAGATGTGGTGAAAATTTTAAATGAAAGAACTAGAATATCCATTTGATAGTGATTACTTAATTAAAAATCGTAAAAAAATTAAAAAGGAATTATTAAACAAAGAAAATTTGTTGGAGAAGAATATTGCTATTTTAGGTGGTTCAACTACAAGTGAGATAAAAAATATGCTAGAATTATTTTTACTTGATTATGGTATTAAGCCTAATTTTTATGAGTCTGAATATAATAAATTCTATGAAGATGCTATGTTTGGAAATGAAGAATTAGATTCTTTTAATCCGGATATTATTTATATCCATACTACCAATAGAAATATAACAGATTATCCTACTATGTATGATAATGAAAATGATATTCAAGAAATGCTTGAACAAGAATATACAAAATATCAAAATATGTGGGATAAATTATTTGAAAAATTTAATGCAACAATTATTCAAAACAATTTTGAATATCCATTTTATCGCTTATTAGGAAATAAAGATGTTAGTGATATTCATGGAAAGATAAATTATATTAATCGGCTAAATCAAAAATTTTATGATTATGCAAATTCCCATAAAAACTTCTTCATTAATGACATAAATTATGTATCATCTTGCTATGGATTAGATAAATGGGCTAATCAATTTTATTGGCATATGTATAAATATGCAATGGAAGTGCCAGCAATTCCATATTTAGCAAGTAATATTGCTCATATTATTAAATCAATTTATGGTAAAAATAAAAAAGCTTTTGTTTTAGATTTAGATAATACATTATGGGGAGGTATTGTTGGTGATGATGGCGTTGAAAATTTAGCAATTGGACCAGAAGTACCTAGTGGACAAGTATTTTTTGAATTTCAAAAATATTTAAAAGAACATAAAGGATTAGGAATAATACTAAACGTTAATTCAAAAAATGAATACGAAAATGCAATTGCAGGTCTAAATCATCCAGCCGGTTATTTGAAACCAGATGACTTTATAATTATTAAAGCTAATTGGAATCCTAAAAATATGAATATTAAAGACATGGCTGAAGAATTAAATTTAGGTGCTGATAGTTTTGTCTTTGTGGATGATAATCCAGCTGAAAGAAGAATTGTAGAAACTTATACTGAAGGTATTGGAGTACCTGAAGTCGATGTACCAGAAAATTATATTAGAATAATAGACCATAATGGCTATTTTGAAGTAACAAATTTTTCAGAAGAAGATTTGAAAAAGAGTGAACTATATAAAGATAATGCCAAAAGAAGTCAAATGATGGCAACTTTCGAAAATTATGAAGATTATTTATTATCTTTAAAAATGAAAGCAGAAATAACTACTTTTAAACCAATTTATTTAGAAAGAATTTCTCAATTAAGCAATAAAAGTAATCAATTTAATTTAACAACTAAAAGATATTCTCTTGCAGATATTGAAGAAGTTAATAATGATGATAACTATATTAAACTATATGGTAAATTAGAAGATATTTTTGGTGATAATGGAGTTATTAGTGTAGTTATTGGTAATATAAAAAATAAAGATGAATTGCATATTGACTTATGGATTATGAGTTGTCGAGTTCTAAAAAGAAATATGGAATTTGCAATGATGGATAAATTAGTTGAAAAAGCTAAAGAAAGAAATATAAAAACAATTTATGGATATTATTATCCAACATTTAAAAATAAAATGGTTAAAGAATTTTATGAAATGCAAGGTTTTGAATTAATAAATACTGATGCAGATGGAAATAAATTTTATAAATTAGATATATCTAAAGGATATGAAAATAAAAATAATGTTATGGAGGTGACTGAATAATGTCTAAAGAAGAAATATATGAAAGAATCAATAACGTTTTTAGAGATGTTTTTGATGATGACTCAATTGAAGTAAATGCTGAAACAACATCTAATGATATTGAAGATTGGGATAGTTTAGAGCATATAAACTTAATTGTAGCCATTGAACATGAATTTAATATGAAATTCAATATGAATGAAGTGACTACAATGAAAAATGTTGGAGAAATGGTTGATATTATATTAAATAGAACTAAATAATAATGGTAAAGGTTAAACCTTTACCATTTAAAAATGAGGATACAAATGAAAGAATATAAATTTGATGATATAAAAATTGGGATGGAATGTGAATTTACCAGTAAACTTACTGAAGAAAAAATGAATGATTTTTTAAAAATAACTAATGATATTAATCCATTACATAATGATAAGGATTATGCAATATCCAAAGGATATAATGATAAGGTTGTTTATGGAATGTTAACTTCATCTTTTTTATCAACGTTAGCTGGTGTGTACTTGCCTGGTAAATATAGCTTAATCCATTCAGTGGAAATATTATTTAAAAAGCCGGTCTATTTAAAAGATAGTCCGCTTACTATAAAAGGAAAAGTAGTTGAAAAAAATGAAATGTTTAAAGAATTTACTATTAAATATGAAATTTTAAATAATAAAAATGAAAAAGTAACAAGAGGAACTATGAAAGTTGGTGTTATAAATGAATGAAAAAATTTTACTAATTACAGGAGCTTCCAGTGATATTGGAACTGAATTAATTAAACAAGTACATAAAGAATATGATTATATAATTGCACATCATATTGGAGATGATAGTAAATTAGTAGAGTTAAAAAAAGAAATTGGAGATAAGTTAATTTTAATAAAAGGAAATTTTTTGGATGAAAATGGAACAAATGAATTTGTTAATGAAATAAGAAAACTAGAAAAAGTTCCTACCCATTTTGTTCATCTTCCAGCAGGAAAGTTTGAAAATATAAAATTTACTAAATTAACTTGGGATAAATTTCAAACTGATATAAATATTGCTTTAAGGTCTTTTGTAATAATTCTTTTAAATTTTTTGCCAGATATGATAAAGAACAAAAGTGGCAAAATTGTTGTTATGTTAACATCTTGTACTACTAATATTCCGCCAAAATATTTATCAAGTTATGTGACTTCAAAATATGCTTTATTAGGATTATTAAAATCAATAGCTCAAGAGTATGCTGATAAAGGAATTAGAATAAATGGTATTTCTCCAACAATGATAGAAACAAAATTTTTAAAAGATGTTCCGGATTTATTAGTTAAACAAAATGCAATGAATAGTCCAACAGGGACTAATTTAGTTGTTCAAGATGTTGTACCAATGATTGAATTTTTACTATCAGATAAATCAAATGCAATTACAGGTCAAAATATAGCTATTACAAATGGCAATATAATGTAGTTAGGATGTGAATTTACAATGAGTTTAACAACTTTATTATTTGCACTATTTTGTATTATTACTAGTTTATTATATTTTATTATACCTCGCAAAATTCGTTGGATAGTATTATTAATTTCCAGTATTTTTTTCTTATTTTTCCAAAATTTACATTTAGGAACTATTATACAAGCTTTAGTAATACTTTTTGTATCTTACTTTAGTGCTCTTTTAATTGAAAAATATAAAAATACTAAAAAATCAAAAATATTTCTAATACTAGGAATCTTTCTTATTTTAGGATTACTTATTTATTTAAAATATTCAAATTTATTATTAGTAACATTAAATCATATTTTTGATATTTTTAAAATTAATCATCACTTTAATATGGTTAAGCATAATTCTTTAATAGGAATTAGTTATTACTCTTTAATTATGATAGGCTATATTACTGATGTATATAGAGGAACATGTAATTGTGAAAAGAATATTTTTAAATGTGCTTTATTCATGTCTTATTTTCCAATACTAACATCAGGACCATTTATAAGATTTAATGATATTAAAGAAAATTTATTTGAAGGTCATAAATTTAATTACGATAGAATGTGTAGTGGGCTAGTAAGAATAGTTTGGGGTGTTTTTAAAATTTTAGTTATTTCTTCGCGATTAGGAATGTTTGTAGATACAGTGTATGGTAATTTGGCATCATTTAATGGTTTATTTTCTATTACTGCTGCTTTAATGTTTCCACTTCAACTTTATACAAACTTTTCAGGCTCTATTGATATAATTATGGGAATATCAGAAATTTTAGGAATCAATTTACCAGAAAATTTTAAAACTCCATTCTTTTCAAAATCCATTACAGAATTTTGGCGTAATTGGCATATTACTTTAGGTTCTTGGTTGAAAGATTATGTTTTTTATCCACTCCAAAAATCAGATTTTATTCAAAATTTAACAAATAAATGTAAAAAAATATTTGGTAAGAAAGTAGGTAAAAAAATCACTTTATTTTTATCAATGTTTATAATGTGGATATTAATTGGCATTTGGCATGGTGGTGCTTATACATTTATAATTGGAACCGGATTGCTACAATTTTTATTTATTTTTATGGAAGATATATGGGAACCAATTTCAATTAAAATTAATAAAAAATTAGGAATTAAAACAGATGTATTCAGTTATAAATTATATCAAATAATAAGAACATATCTTTTATTCTCATTTTCTATGGTGTTTTTTAGAGCTTCATCAATTAGTAATGCATTAACAATTTTAAAAAGTATGACTACAATTGATGCGTATAAATTTTTAAATTTAAATATTTTCTATACGGCTGGTGTGGATAGATATGATTTTATTATTTTGGTTATTTCTTTAGTTGTTTTATTTGTTGTTGAATTATTAGCCAGAAAAGGGTCTGTTAGAGAAAAATTATTTAATCAAAATATTGTGTTTAGATGGTTTATGATATTTGCTTTATTATTCTTTATTATAATATTTGGTTGCTATGGTCCAGGATATGATGCTACAGCATTTATATATAGAGATTTTTAATTTTGGAGTTAATTAAAATGAAAAAAATTATAAAAACGATAGTATTTTTACTTATTTTCTTTATAATTTTTGTTGCTATATTTGACAAATTGTGGTTAAAAAAGAATTCTTTGAGCTATTTTTTTGAAGAGCCTAAAAATTCTTTTGATGTTGTATATGTAGGTAGTAGTAATGCTTTTATTCATTTTAATACTACTTTAGCCTTTGATACTTGGGGATTTACAACTGGTCTTTTATCGGCATCTTCACAATCTTTTATAACAACAAAATATTTAATTAAACAATCTCAAAAATATCAAAATCCAAAGTTATATGTAATTGATTTAGGGTTAGTGGCAACCGATTTTGATATTTTTACTGAAGAAAATGTAAGAGTTGGTACTGATGTTCTAATGTTTTCCAAAAATAGAATTGACTTAATAAACGAAATACTAAAATACGATGATAAAATTGACAAAAATTCTTTTAATTATTATTTTAGTTTTATGTTATATCATAATAGATGGAAAGATATTTTTAAGGGAAGTCTTGACCGACAAAATTTAAATGTTTATAAAGGATATAGCTTAACTGATGATTCATTTAAAACATTAAAAAAGGATTCATTCAAATGGTATGAAAAAACAGGAACTTTGCAAGATGAAAATTATCAAGTTTTGTTAGAACTTTTAGATTATTTAGATAATGAAAAAATAAATGTTTTATTTGTAGTTCCAGCAAGGCCTTATGAAAATGCGGAGATGGCAAGAATAAATGATGCTGTTTCAATAATTGAGTCTAGAAATTATAAAGTTATAAATTTTAACACATTAGATGATTTCGACATTAATTATTCTACTGATTTAAAAGATACTTGCCATTTAAATGTTTGGGGTTCAACAAAATATACTTTATATTTTAGTAAGTATCTAATAAATAATTATGATTTACCTAATCATAAAAGTGACAAAAATTTTGCATCTTGGGAAGAAGAATATAAGCGATTTAAAAATTCTTATTTTAAAAAAACAAACGAAAAATTTGAAATATTTTTAAACAAAGAAAAGCAAGTTTATAATTAAAAAAATATTAATTATTTACAAATAAAAAAGGAGATTAAATAATTATGAAATATAAAAATAAACTAAAAGTAGTATTAAAAGTTTTAATTTTTATTATTTTATTTAATATATTATTTTTTAAAAGTTTTAATATTTTATGGAAAGAAAAAACTCCATTAGATTATTTTTATGAGGAACCAAAAGACTCATTAGATGTACTTTATATTGGTTCAAGTTCGGTTTATATGGATTTTAATCCATTAGTTGCTTATAAAGAATATGGATTTAAAACTGGTCTATTATCTTATGGCTTACAACCATTTATTATGACAAAATATTTAATTGAAGATAGTAGAAATTTTCAAAACCCTAAATTATATGTAATAGATTTATCTATGGCTGTAAGGCTTTTATATTTGTTTAATGATGGTAATATAAGAAATGGAATTGATTCAATAAAAAGTTTAAAAGTAAAAAATCAACTCATTGATGATATAAATAATTACAGACATCTTGAAAAAGAAAATTATCTTTTTTCTTATGGATATTATCATAATAAATGGAAAGATTTATTTAAAGGAACTGCAAATAGGGAAAATGATGAATTATATAAAGGCTTTTTATTAAATGAAGATTCTTTTATTGTTTCTCCAAAAGAAAAAGTAGATTGGAATAATGATGTAAAAAAAATTTTTCCAGAAATCGAAAACAATATTAATAATTTAATTAATTATTTAAAAAGTCAAAATATTGATAATGTTTTGTTTGTAATCTCACCTAGAATTTTTGATGACAATTATATGCTTCCGTTAAATTATGTAGAAAATATTATAGAAAACAATGGATATGAGTTTATAAATTTTAACAATTCGGACATTATTGATATAGATTTTAATAAAGATTTAAAAGATAGTTCTCATTTAAATATTTATGGTGCTACTAAATTTAGTTTGAAATTAAGTGATTATATTAAAAGAAAATATAATCTTGTTGAAAATGATTCTTTAGCAATAGATAAATCTTGGGAAAAAGAATATGAACGATTTAAAAATAATTATAAAGATTTTTCTAAAAATAATTTTGAAGACTTAATTAATGAATAAATTTTAAAAATGGAATTAATGAATAAAAAAACATTTATGTTCCATTTTTTTATAGCCAAAATTATAGTTAGAAGTAATTAAATAATTGATTATATATAGAACTGCTATCATTGTTTACAATTCTTCTCTAGTTGTCTACTTTAAGTTTACCAGTACATTTTAATTTTCTCCTTATAAAAGTTAAGAAAATCACTTGATTTTCGGGGGGGGAATATTTTATAATGTTATTTAAGTGCAAGGAGAAGTTTTAATGAAATATATTAAAAATATTCTAAATGATAAGATAATAGAGAAAATTTTATTTTTATTACTGGGATTTTTATTTTTTCCAACAATAGTTGCAACTATATTATTTTATTTTAAAATAAGCATTTCTTCTATAACATTTTATATAGGATTACTAATATTATTGATACTTTATTTTGTTATATTTTATAAAAAAAATACTTCTTTAAAAGAAATTATTATGCCTTTATTATTTTCTATAATAATTATTGCCTTATTTATAATAATTAGTATATGTTTTAAAGAAAACACTTTTGATGGTTGGTCTTATCATATGCCTGCTGTTATGCATTTAAAAGACGGATGGAATCCAATTTTTGAACATAATGAAGATATAGGACTATGGAGTGCTCATTATCCAAAATTTATTTGGATTTACGGCAGTTTGTTATATTCTGTAACTGGTTCTATTTTTTCAGGTACATCTTTTAATAGTATTATTGCTTTCTCAATGTTTTTCCTAATATATGATATTTTAAATCGTAAAGGAAATAATAAATTATTTGTATTACTAATAAGTTTAGCATTAACTTTTAATGTTGTTGTTTTAGGGCAATTATTATCATACTATAATGATGGTACTTTAGGCGTATGTATAATGGCTTTATTACTAATATTTTATGCCATTTCAAAAAATATTTATAAATTAGAAAATAATTATTTATTAGTGTTTTTTATTAGTGTATATGCTTCAATTTTAGCAAATATTAAATTTAATGGTTCTCTATATTCTTTTTTAATTATTATTTTAATAGGAGGTTATTTATTAATTAAAAAAAATTTACATTTTAACAAGTTTTTTGTTAAATCGTGTTTAATGATTGGGATAGCAGTTATTCCAATTGCAATATTAACTTATGTTCCAAATTATATATATCATAAAAATATTGGCTATCCAATTGTTGGTAAAAATAAGGTCGATATAATAACAAAGGCAATGGCAAAAAGGTATGAAAACAAAGGAAAATTAACATCATTTGCGATGGTTATATTCTCTAATCCTCCAAAAGAAGAATTTGAATTCTATCCATTTTGGAAAAGCGACAAAGCTGCAATAACTTCAACAATTAGAGCAGATAGTGGAAGATATGGCTTTGGTCCAGGTTACCAAATAATTGTTATACTTTCTATTTTATTACTTATATTTAGTATTATTAAAAATATTAAAAGAATGAAAATTAAAAATATTAAAAACTATTCTAGTGAAATTATGATTATATTAATGTTGTTGCTAATATTTTATATTACTCCAGCGACTTGGTGGTATAGATATGTTCCATATATGTACTCTTTGCCAATTTTGTTATTAATATTTTTTAAAGATGATTGGAACATTAAAACAGTGACTACTAAAATTAGTCTACTTTTATTAGTTGTATACATTGGTATTGGAGTTTTTTCAATATGTGGAAAATTATATGGTCAATCCCATTATGTAAGAGAATTTAATCAAAATATTAAAGAATTTAAAGAAATTTCAAAAAATGAAGATTTGATGTTTAATGATTATAATAAAGATATTAATTACTATAAAGAAAAAATTAGAAATAAATTGTTTGATGATTATGATATTAATTATAAAGTAATAAATGATGAAAAATGTGAAGTAATAAAAAATTATAATATATTTGGTATAAGTAGAGTCACTTGCAATGTAAATAAGGAGGAGAAATGAAAGAATACATTAAATTAATGCGTCCACATCATTATTTAAAAAATTTTTTAATACTTTTACCTTTAATTTTTAGTGGTTCATTATTTAACATTTCTAAATTAACTTCAACTATTTTTGCAGTAATATCATTTTGTTTTGCAGCTTCTGCAATTTATGTAATAAATGATATTATGGATAAAGATAAAGATAAATTACACGAAAAAAAGAAAAATAGACCAATAGCTTCGGGAAAAATAAGTGTAAAAAACGCAATAATATTTTTTATATTTTTAATTATATTATCGTATATTTTTAATGTTTTAGGAACTAAAAAAATATTTGATGTTAGTTATACATTAGTTTTGATATATATTTTTATTAATATTCTTTATAGTTTAGGCCTTAAAAATATTCCTCTTATTGATATAGGAATTTTAGTTTCTGGATTTTTAATAAGAATTTTATATGGTGCTTTTATTATTTCAGTTGAAGTATCAAATTGGCTTTATCTAACAATTTTAGCAATATCTTTTTATATGGGACTTGGCAAAAGAAGAAATGAATTGAGTAAATCTAAAGAAACAAGAAAAGTATTAAAATTTTATAATAAAGATTTTTTGGATAAAAATATGTATATGTGTTTATCTATTGCTATAGTATTTTATTCTTTATGGTGTGCTGATTCAATTAATATTGCTAAAACAAATAATTATTTAGTATTAACTATACCTATTGTTATTTTGTTATGTATGAAATATAGTATGGATGTAGAAAGCGATAACTTTGGGGATCCTGTAGATGTAATCTTGGGAGATAAAATGTTATTAATATTATCTTTTATTTATGCTATTTTTATTATGTTAATTATTTATCTTCCAATATAGAAAGAGGAATAACTTATGAGAAACAAAACAATAGACTTTTTAAGGGGAGTAATAGCAATTCATATAGTTATGCTTCATACTGTATTTCATTCTGGAGAATCATATGTTCCTGATAACGTTCAAGGATGGTTTTTATTATTTGATGTTCCAATTTTTTTAGTTATATCTGGAATGATATTATCTTTTAATGAGAGCCCAAGAAAAAAGATGAAAGAAATATTAACAATATTATTTAAATGGGGAATTTTTGTTATTTTTTGTTATGTTTATTTATCTATAATAGGATATATTAAAGGGAAAAAATACATTTCAATTATAGATATTCCTAGTTTATTTGTATTTAAGCCATCTTCAAATATAAATGGTATAAGCGTTTTAAGTTCATCTTTATGGTTTATGAAACCATTTATTATTTCAACTATTTTATATAATAGGAAAGTCATACAACAAAAATATTGCTAAAAATAAGCGAACAAATGTCGAAGGAGAAAGAACAAGCAAGCAAAAAGGCAAGATATATAATTATCTTGTTTAAAAATGCTTTATAAATTGTAATTAGAATTAATCTTCTTTGTAAATATGATGATATCCACGTTTAGATTGATAATCAACTGGAACACATTTATCAAAATTGCATTTAGAACATGTAGTATATGGTGGAGTAGAAATAGGTAATCCATTCCATTCGTCTTCTTGTTCAAATTCAAGTACTGCTTCAAGTGGTGCTTCAAATTTGTGTTTACATTTAGGACAAATATAAACAACAACATTGCCACTAAGTTTCATAGGGAAACTATTAAAATCAAATTTTTCAATATTCATAAATAACCTCCATTCAAGTAACTTCTAAAACAAAAATAAGTTTAATATCACATTTAGGACATTTATATGGATCTCTGTTAAAGCATTTTAAAACAGAGAATTCATATTTAAGAAAAGTATTTCTACAATGTCTTTTTGTTTTATCAATTAACAATATCATTTTATCATGAAGTTTATGTTTCTTTCTATAAAAGCCATTGTAACGAATAATTTTAAATTGAGAAGGAATAAGGTGGCGAAGAATAATTAAAATAAAATTTTCAGCAGAGATAGTAATTTCGTGATAAGAATCATCATAATGATCATTATAACAAAAAGTAACATTAGTACCATCATAATTAATAATTCTGTTTTCACTGATAGGAACTCTGCCACAATAACGAGTAACATATTCAATACCATCTTTTAAATTTTTAAATTTTTGGGGTTCAGCATAAACATAAAAACCTTTGTTATATTTTTTAAACAATTTATTTTT